>JBFZBA010000082.1:0-5252 GCA_041308705.1 Candidatus Altimarinota bacterium | reverse complement strand
CGTCGCTCAGGATCCATAGTGGTTTCCCAGAGCTGTTCTGGATTCATCTCACCGAGACCTTTGTAGCGCTGGATTCCCTCTGTTTTGACATCATTTTTTGCTATTATTTCAAGTTTCTCTTCTTCACTATACGCATACCAGACTTCTTTACCGCGTGCGAGCTTGTAGAGTGGTGGCTGAGCGATGTAGAGATATCCGATATCGATGAGCGGACGCATAAATCGATAGAAGAATGTGAGGAGCAGTGTGCGGATATGAGCACCGTCGACATCGGCATCCGTCATGATGACGATACGATGATAACGAGCTTTTGCGAGGTCAAATGTATCACTGATTCCACATCCAATAGCGGTGATGAGGTTTTTGATTTGTTCGTTCAGGAAGATTTTGTCTATTCGTGCCTGTTCGGTGTTGAGAATTTTACCTCGGAGTGGGAGGATAGCCTGGATATCACGATTACGGCCCTGTTTTGCTGATCCACCCGCTGAATCTCCCTCGACGATGTAGAGCTCTGATTTTGATGGATCTTTGCTCGCACAATCAGCGAGTTTACCTGGTAATGTAAGTCACTCAAGTGCACCCTTTCGAATAATAGTCTCTCGAGCAGAGCGGGCTGCCATACGAGCGCGAGATGCGAGGAGACATTTGTCGATGATTGACTTGGCTGTTTTTGGCTGTTCTGCGAGGAAATCCCCGAGCGTTTCAGCGACTGATTTATCAGTAATTCCACGGACTTCTGAATTTCAGAGTTTATCTTTTGTTTGTCCTTCGAATTGTGGCTCTGGCACCTTTACTGAGATTATAGCGGTGAGTCCTTCTGCGACATCTTCGTTGGTGAGATTTGAGTCTTTTTCTGTGAGGAAGTTTTTCTCTCGAGCGTATTTATTGATTGTCCTCGTGAGCGCCGTACGGAAACCCGTCATGTGAGTACCACCGCCTGGAGTTATGACATTGTTCACGAAGCTCGTGAGGTGCTCTGAATAGTCTTCTTTTCGGTATTGGAGTGCAACCTCGACTGAGACATGGTCGACCATATTATCCGTGCAAAATATATCACCGATAGACTCGTGATGACGGTTGAGATAGGTGATGTATGATTTGAGACCTCATTCGAAATAGTAGCGAATTCTGTCCTGTTTACCACTTCGCTCATCTATGGCTGAGAGTGTGATACCGCGTGTGAGGTAGGCTCGTTCTCGGAAATCTTTTTTGATGTAAGCGAAATCAAACACGATATCCTCAAATATCTCTTTATCCGGCCAGAACTGTATCCGTGTACCATTTGCGTGTTCTGTCGCTCCGACCTTTGCAACTGGAGCGACTGGCTTACCGCGTTCGTAGGCTTGGAAGTATTCTGATCCGTCTTTCCAGACTGTCGCTTCTGTACGAGAAGAAAGAGCATTAACAACTGACGCACCGACACCATGGAGACCTCCTGAGACTTTGTATCCAGAGTTATCACCACCGAATTTACCACCGGCGTGGAGTACGGTCATGACTGTCTCGAGAGCAGAGAGCCCTGTTTTCTCATGAATATCAACTGGAATACCTCGGCCATTGTCCTCCACGAGACAACTCCCATCCTCTGTGAGACGGAGTGTGATGTGAGTACAGTGACCTGCGAGGGCTTCATCGATAGAGTTATCGACGATTTCCTTGATACAGTGATCGCGACCTCGTGCATCGGTCGAGCCGATGTACATGCCGGGGCGTTTGCGAACTGCTTCGAGTCCTTCGAGAACTTGGATTTGACTCGCTCAGTATTGAGCTTCTTCTTTTTTGGCCATAATTTTTTAATTCCGTATTTTTGAGATAGAGGTATTTAGGAAGAGAAATAGGATGAAATTTTTTATAAATCGGCTCCTATTCTCCGCTTTCTTTTTACTTGTGAGAGTATAGTGAAATTTAGGATGATTCAAGTCACACTCTTGCAATGATGAAATATCTGTGATATACTGAGGGCATGAAAGTATTCCTCATGCTCTTCTTCTGGGCTCTCGTTCTCTGGCCAATACTCTCTTGGGTGACTTTTTATATTTCAGGATGGAATAAATGGCAAAAAATGTTCCGTCGAGAGGTGACAAATGACACATATATCGCGTCTGCCGTGGGTCTGAAGAAATTCTGAAGCTATAACCGCTGTGTTCGGGTCGGCATCGAGGACTACGGAATAGCATTTAAGCCGACTCATTGGCTCCCTTTTCACAAATCTTTTTGCATTCCCTGGATTCAGGTATTGAGCTACACTTTTATTCCTCGGAAACAGTCCAGCACCTGCATACTCAGGACACCTCAGGGCACGATACGGGTCGTCGGAGATGTGGCTGAGATAGTCGCTCGCGGCTGTGCGAGTCATTTTGTACAACAACAAATATAAAAATATGAATACTGAAACCTCTGCTCGAACTTTGCAAGATGGACACGATATGATAGTCGAATGAAGGGTGCCAGATTATGTCTATCTCCTTAGGGATGACTTCAATCAAGAAAAGATGATACAAGAAAATCCAGAGCTCATTGGAGTACAGATTACAGGGTATCCCTTCCTTCTCTATATAATTAAAACTCTTGTAATAGACGAGAAGTCAGAAGGGAAAAATATTCTCGAAATAGGGTGAGGAAAGCGCTTCGGATGGAGGAACATAAAATATCTGAGAAAATTCACAGATACAATCAACCCCGACTGAACCGCAGAGCATCATGCTTGGTGAATAGATGAACGGTATGGTGATGAAGATCCAAAAAATATAAAACAATTCACTGCTGGGCAGAATTCGGATATAGGAATAAAAGTCAGCACTGCCGAAGATGAGCCAAAAAATATCGTGAAATATTCTTGGGAAAATCTCCTCAATGCGTGAGAATCTCGATGGGACTGCATATTCCATCATAGGATATGACCACTTGCAGCTGATAAAAAAGTTGAAAAAGAATTAAAAAGTCCAGTAGAGTTAGCAGAAATTACGGATGCAGCCTTGCGCCCTGGTTGATGTTATATAGCATTTAGAATAATTGGTTCAGATAATAAGCCTTTAGATGAACAGGTTCTCGTTAAAAAAGGCTACTCTGATGAATCTTTTATGTTTCGCTATAAAAAGGGTCTGGTGGGTATAGGTGAAAAATGATATCATGTGACAATTCTCCGAAAACCATCACAGATTGAAGCAATACAAGAAGATACGAGAGACGCAACAAAGCTCATTCTTCCGCGATAAAATAGAATAATTAGCACCTAAACTACTTTGGTGCTAAAAAATATTTGCATTTATTTTAAAATCTGATAAAATACTCCCGAGTAGTAGTCATAGTAGCAGTCATAGAATGGATTTTTTAATATTCCGCCCTATGACTATGACTATTTCTATGGCTCATGTTTAATTTTTATCCTAAATATTATGTGAAAAATTATTGGTATAGATCTCGGAACGACCAATTCTGCTCTCGCCTTTATGGAAGGTGGAGAAGCAAAAATCATCCCAAATGCAGAAGGTAATCGTACGACGCCTTCGGTCGTCGCAAACAAGAAAGGCGAAATCATCGTCGGTACTCCGGCAAAACGACAGGCTGTGACAAATCCAAAGGAAACAATTTTCTCTGCGAAACGATTTATCGGTCGTAAAAAAAGTGAGGTGGATTCAGAAATCGCCAACGTCCCGTATGAAGTAACCGCTGGCCCTGGTGGAGAATCACTGATAACATTTAACGGTAAAAACGCTCGTCCAGAAGAAATCTCGGCTCATGTCCTCATGAAACTCAAAGAAGACGCTGAGAAATATCTCGGAGAAAAAGTGACTGAAGCTGTCATCACAGTTCCTGCATATTTCAACGATGATCAGAGACAGGCGACTATCAATGCTGGTAAAATTGCTGGTCTCGATGTAAAGAGAATCGTGAATGAACCAACTGCTGCAGCACTCGCCTATGGTTTGTCGAAGAAAAAAGATGAAAAAGTAGCAGTCTATGACTTCGGTGGTGGTACATTTGATATCTCTATTCTCGAGATTGGAAGTGAGGGAACATTTGAAGTCCTCGCAACCAATGGTGATACCCATCTCGGTGGTGATGACTTCGATCAGAGAATATTTGAATATGTCATCTCAGAATTCCAGAAAGATCAGGGAATCGATCTCAAAAAAGACCCAATGGCAGTCCAGAGAGTCCGTGATGAAGCTGAGAAAGCAAAAAAAGAACTCTCAACAGCAACAGAAACAGAGATAAATCTGCCCTACATCACCATGGACGACAGTGGACCGAAGAATCTCCTCGTCAAAATCACTCGTGCGAAGTTCGAAGAACTCGTCTCTGATCTCGTCGAGCGATCTATTGATCCATGTCGAAAAGTCCTCGCTGATGCAGGTCTCCAGGCAAATCAGATTGATGAAGTCATCCTCGTCGGTGGTTCGACTCGTGTTCCTCTCGTCCTCCAAAAAGTAGAACAATTCTTCGGCAAAAAACCAAATTCTTCTGTCAATCCTGACGAAGCAGTTGCTATCGGTGCAGCTGTCCAGGCTGGTATCATCGCTGGTGATGTCCGTGATGTCCTCCTCCTCGATGTCACCCCACTCTCTCTCGGTATCGAGACACTTGGTGGTGTGATGACGAGAATGATTGAGAGAAACACGACTATCCCATCAAGCAAATCTCAGGTCTACTCTACTGCTCAGGATAATCAACCAAGCGTCGAAATCCATGTCCTCCAGGGTGAACGAGAAATGGCTCAGGATAACAAATCTCTCGGGCGATTTATTCTCGAGGGTATCGTCCCAGCTCCTCGCGGAGTTCCTCAGGTGGAAGTGACTTTTGACATCAATGCGTCTGGTATCCTCTCCGTCTCGGCAAAGGATAAAGGCACAGGCAAAGAACAAAAAATCACTATCCAGAACTCTGGTGGTATGAGCAAGGAAGAAGTCGAAAATCTCGTCAAAGAAGCGGAAGCAAATCGCCACAAAGATCTCGAGAAAAAAGAAGTCGTCGAAGCACGAAATCTCTCAGAATCTCTCGTACATCAAGGAGAAAAAACTCTCAAAGATAACGCAGATAAAATCAATGAAGAGGACAAGAAAACAGCGCAAGATAAACTCGCCACTCTCAAAACTGTTCTCGAAAATCCAGAAGCTACGAAAGCTCAAATCGAGGAAGCAAGTAATCCTCTCAGCGAGATCATGATGAAAATCGGACAGGCTATCTACGCTGCTCCTGGAGCTGACGATGGTAACCCTTCGACTGACTCAGGGGCTTCGCAAGAAAATGCG
>JBFZBA010000081.1:0-2540 GCA_041308705.1 Candidatus Altimarinota bacterium | reverse complement strand
AATCCCGTCTGAACACCTCCGAGAAACGCCATTCGTGGCTCGTGCATCAGTCATGAATTGATCTCAACCTCCCGTACATAGGGCAGATTGGCAGTGATAAGCATCTCTTCTGGAGGTGAATTTCAAAGTTCTCGGATAAGAGGCTGTAGGAGGTCTCATTGAAGAAAAGTGATTCCTTCATTTTGTATTCCGATTCCGTCATTCCGGACGGATGTTTCCATTGACGAAGTCAGGGAAACAGACGAGCCGGAATCCAGGTGAGAAGAAATGTCATCATTGTATCATGAAATATTACTCGCTTCGCGTAAACTATTTACCTGGATCCCCGGGTCGTCTTCGTGACGCTCCGCTTGCACTCAGTTGCCCGAGGATGACGAAACAAGGACGGCATTTTGTATTTGAAGGAGGTTCTCCTCCGCCAAATCCAGCGCCTCTTGACTCATATCCGTCGCAAAGACTGAGAGAGGTCTCCCTGTTTTTGAGAGTAAAGAGATTGGAATAATACCACTCCCCGTCCCAATATCGGCGATTGTCTGAATCTGTGGATTTTTCTCCAGGAATTTGAGACAGTATTTCACGAGCTCTTCTGTTTCAAGGCGAGGAATCAAAACTCGCTCATCGACCATAAATCTATTCCCCATAAATACGACATAACCGTCTGTATATTCTTCTGGATAGTCTAGCATATTTTTAATTCTGTATTAGGTATTAAGTAGTATGTATTAAGTAGTATGTATTACGATTTTAATGCAGTGTTTTCTGAAAAAGAGCCAGCATATTTGCGAGCTTATAATATTCTTCTAGCAGTATCGAAGATTCTTCATCGGTTAAATAATCTAAATCTTTTGCAAGTATCAAAAATGTTTGGACTTCATTGACGGAGCCATGAGCCATAGAGATAAAGTGACTGAAGTCCTTTTTTGTTCATCTAGCAGATCATTCTGCAATATTTGCAGCAACACTACTGGCCGCTCTACGCAATTGTGAAGTGATTCAGAAAACTTCTTCTTTTGGGAAATTCCTCGTCGCAATATAAATATCTTTACAGGTAGCCATAGACACTTCCCAGATGCGGAGTTTTTTGAAATCATGACTCATAAAAATAATTTAGTACATAAGCCCTTTCGTAATACCTAATACATATTACCTAATACTTGCAGTCTATTGTACGAAAAGCTTCACTTCCCATGCGCCTCCTGGGAGAGAATATCCGAGAATCCATGGATTGAGTTCACGGAGTTCCTGGTAGTCTATGTCATTATTGAGGCACCAGATACGGAGGTCGAGAATAGGTCAATCAATGATTCTGGTTTTTGTTGCTGGTGCTTCAAATACCTGTCCGAGTGCTTCTGGAGTGAGGATCTTCCAGCGATTCTGCATCAAGTATTTGATGGCGATGATACGATATATATAGTTCCCTGTTTCACCATTGAGGACGAGGTCATAATAAGTCCGTGCCTGTGGCTGTGCTGCCTGATCTCTCTGGAGACCATTTTCGCCTCTATTGTATGCTGCCGCCGCGAGGGTCCAGTTCTCAAAAATTTTATAGAGGTGGAGAATGTAGGCCGCTGCGACTCTTGTTGCCTTCTCGAAGTGGTATCGTTCGTCTATCTCGTTATCAACACGAAGCCCGTAGCGACGCGCCGTGTCAGGCATGAGCTGCCAGATTCCTCGTGCACCGGCGTGACTCTCTGCATCATTTCGGAGACTACTCTCCGCGACGGCGAGATATTTGAAATCCTCTGGAATACCCACTTCTTGAAAATATGATTCTATGTAGGGAAAATACGAACGAGCGTATTTGTGATAGAGTATAAACTGGTAGAGGGTGAGGTGAGTCACGAGGATTTCTCGTTCGAGCTTTTCTCGACCACGAGGATTTACGAGAGGATCAACTGGCAGGCGTTCATTGGCAAAGTCCAGGCGACTCAAATCTATATTGAGAGGAGTGAAGATCATTTTTTCTCCTGTGTAGGAGATGTAGGGCAGACGAAAAATCGCCACTCCTGCGAGGAGAAGCACGATAACCAGGACCATGATAACAAATATTTTTGGTCGTCAGATGAGATATGATTCCCAGCGCATGATAGGAGTATACTCATTATTTTACAAAAAAATACTCCCCGAGGAGAGTATTTTATGAGGAAGAAAATTACTTCTTCTTCGCTGTTTTCTTTGCTGGAGCTTTTTTCGAAGATTCTGAGCTTGTCGAAGAGTTTTTCTTTGCTGGAGCCTTCTCTGCCTTTTCTTTTTTTGGAGAAGCTTTCTTACCTGTTTTCTCTGCTTTGATAGCAGCAGATTTTTCAGATTTTGCTGTTTTCTTTGCAGCTTTTGCGCCTTCGAATTCTTCTACTACTTTTTTGAATGCTTCTGGATTTGTTTTCTGGAGATAGTTCTTGAGACGACGACGCTTCTGGACGAGACCGAGAAGTCCACGACGAGAATGGTTATCCTTCTTGTGTTCGTTGAGATGCTCTGTGAGAGACTCGATACGGACAGTGAGAAGTGCTATCTGTACTTCTGGAGAACCAGTGTCACCC
>JBFZBA010000080.1:0-6491 GCA_041308705.1 Candidatus Altimarinota bacterium | reverse complement strand
GTCAATATACAAGCCTTTTGCAGTGAAATAAAAAATATGAGATGATGGGGTTACTTACATAAAAAGTAACCTTTCGTCTATGCCGAACATGTTTAACACTCCGAGAAATTCTTCTCGTGACAACGACTCCACAGAGCGTGGAGGTCTCTTCAAATGAGGAGGTCTCTTCAAAAAGAAAGACAGACTCACAGCACCGAACCCTCTCGGTACTGGCGAACCTATCGCAGTAGCTCCAAGTAAAAAGAAATGACTCATTCCTGCCTATCTGCAGAGTGTGGAAGCATTTGAACGATCAGCGAGCTACGCTCAGAGAAAAGCCGCTATAAAAGGTCGTGAATCATCATACAATGTCTCTGGTAGCTATACAGGTCAAACTCATCAAAATGAGGCTCTCATACGTTTTCTCCAGGATAATCCTTCGAAACGAGCGGAATGGGAAGCAGTGCTCGGTCTCACACATGATAATCTCCAATGACTCAGTCAAGAATACGAATCAACAAAAGGTGTACCATTCGGTCGACTCTTTGCTCGAGGAGACAGAAATGTCCGAGAAACAAGTAGGGACAATACATTTTTTAAGAAAAAAACAAACTCGTCTGGTGAAATAAACGCACAGGGAGGTAGGGCTATAGAGGCATCTGAAAAAGAGAGAGTATTCATGGATATAAATAATGAGATGGTGAGTGCCTGGAGAAAAGACATCGGTGGGAAACTCATCACTGGTGGTCTCCTCGGTCTCCTCACGAGTCGGACGAGTAACCTCAATAAAGCACTCAGAAATATCGACAGTAAATATCCAGGATATTGAGCTATCATTACACAGCAACTTCAGGTACACTTTGCTCAGCTCAATGAGCTCACAAAAGCATATGGTGCAAATCCTGCAAGCCGTGCAGGGAAAGAACTCCTCATGGGATTTCTTTCGCCATTTGGATTTGAGAGAGAAGCAACACTCCAGAAAATTCAATCTGATCCAGGCTTTACAGGCAGAACAGGAGCATTCCTACAGCTCGCTATTGGCTTTGCCATATCAGCAGCTATGGGTGCACCATCTGTCTACCTCGGTTCTATAAACACTGGTATCAAGATGGCAGATGTACGAAATCCAAACAAAGATGTACTCTCTCGAGCCCTCTTCAATGAATCATACAATTCCATCCTCACTGGTAATGACCGTGAACACGGACGATATAATCGTATGCTCGGAGACAATGGTGTACGAGCAGAAACACGAGACGCTCTCAACCAGTATCGTGAATCAGTCGACGGAACAACTGGAGAATACGAAGAAGCGGTCAGTGATGGATACAAAGCAACAGGTGGACATATACTCTTCAGAGCACTCCGAAGCGCGTTCACAAAAACTGAACGAGAAATGATTACCAATCCCAATACTTCTCTCGCAGAAAAATTCGCTATCATCGACAAGTCGATAGCAAAATATGGTGAGAAAAAGCAAACAGATAATGTCCGAGCTCAAATAGCAAATCTCCAGAGACTCAAAACGATGTACGGTCGTCGAGAACAACTCCAGGATCACGAGCAGAGAGCTGGTCTCCCTACGAAATATCATGAAGCACTCCGCATCATGAATCGATTTGCAGAATATGATGAAATCAAATCATTCCTCATGCCTGAATCAACAAAACAATGGATGAAAATCTACATAGAGTGAGATAGAGCACACGCACCCCGAAGCAAAGAACTCCTCATGCATCTCTGGGATAGCCCACAAACTCCAGGATTCCAGAAATTTATCAAAGCCTACTCGAGTGGTAATATCGATGCGTATAACAAATCTGTCGTAGCAGAAATGGGACATACAGGAAGAACTGGTAGAGGAATCGAGTATGGTCGTGATATTTCTAAAATCAGTTCGGCTCGAGAGCTCTCTACATACCTCGATTCAGTAGAGCCAGGTCAGGGCAGACTCGCAAGTATCTATGCTGCTCAGATAGCTCGTCTCGGACGAAATATTCAGGTCGACCCAAATGCTATAGTCCGTGCAGCAAAACGCGCACGACCAGGCGTCTCTGGTAATCTGTTTAATTCTGGGCGTAATTCAAATAACATCAACTCCCTCAAAACCTACAACGGTGCAGGATGGATGATGGAAGTCCCTGCAACATTTACTGGTAATGGCTATATAGAGCATGTGACTCTCACAATAGGTGTCAAACCAAACTGTTCAAATCTCCTCATCTGAGGTGTCGGTAATAGGTGGTATGATGCAACAAATCTCTCAAGTGATCTCAATCTCAGAATACCTCTCACGGTCCAAATACCAAATGGTGGAGGTGGTGGATGAAGTCCGAGTAGTGGTGGTGACTCAGTTATCAACTGAAATGGTGTATCCCAAGTACCGAGTCCAAGCCAAGTACCAGGTATCTCTGGAAATGCTAGTCTCAGTGCACCGATCGTACAGCAGGCTACAAATATGGCTCCATGAGTCGTTATACTCCCAATTAATCCTGCTGGAATTTAATTAAAAAATATGAAAAAATATCTCTATACCATCATTGTCCTTCTCTGAGTCATTATCTCAGCTGAGTCATGGGCCAGTCCAGTAGCACAACCATGTGGAAACTTCGGCGGATCCGCAGGAGGCTGTGTGAAATGTTTCAAGGAAACAGAATATGTGTACGGATGTAATCAGTTCCAGAGTTGTAATCAATATTACGGGCTCAACTATTTGTCAGATACGATGATAAACACCGGGTCTCTCACAAAAATCATGTATTCTTCTCCTTCAAACAGAGCAGGACGAGTAGAGTTCGCAAGACTCCAGAATCAGACTGACTGGTCATTGTCATCAAATGACATGTTCCGAATTCCATCAACTTTTAGCCCTCTATATACAGGTACAAGTGGTATCTATTATATGCTTTCTGGTGGATCTTCGGTCAAATGGATTGAGACAAAACCAGGTGCATTTATCAGACTCAACGGAGTCTCCGCAGGTGCCTCTCGTGCAAATCCTGCATACCGAATATCATTTATTCCTAGGACATACGACCTCATCAGTGCTGGTAATCTCGGCCCTGCTGTAGACCATCAACAGTGCCTCTTTATCTACTCACGATTTTGTGGAGATGGAGTAATAGATACAGATCGTGGAGAACAGTGTGACGATGGCAACATGAACTCAGGTGATGGATGTAGTAATATATGTCAGACAGAAACTCCTGGATTGTGTACAAATCTCTCCATCACTCCCACAAGTGTGGTCAATGGTGGCAATGTCACCTACACCTGTAGTGGAACAAATGTGACGAGCTATTCAGTACAATTCTCGAGACCAGATGGAACAATATTCCAGACTCTCACAACACAGAATGGTAGTGTGACAATTCCGGCTACACCGGCAGGAACTTACACTGCGAAGTGTTTCGTGAATGGTCAGACTACGACTCCTGCAGTATGTCAAAAAACAGTAGAGAATACGACAGTCACTCCCGTTTGTAATAATCTCACTGTAACTCCTACTGGGGTAGTCAATGGTGGTTCTATCACCTACACCTGTAGTGGAACAAATGTGACGAGTTATTCTATCATCGCTCGTCGACCAGATGGAACTATCTTTGCTTCACAGACTGGTGCGGCTGGATCTATCATAGTTCCTGCAAGCCCTCTTGGGACATATAGTATCTCATGTTTCGTAAACGGGCAGGTATCAACACCAGCGTCTTGTCAAAAAACTGTGACAAATACCACAGTCGAGCAACCAGTATGTACTAATCTCTCAGTCACACCAACAAGTGTCGTGAATGGTGGAAATGTGACATATACCTGTACAGGAAATAATGTGACGAGTTGGTCTATTCAATTCTCGAGACCAGATGGAAGCGTATTTCAGACTCTTACAACTCCTACAGGTAGTGCGACCATTCCTGCCTCACCTACAGGGACTTACACAGCACGATGTTTCGTGAATGGTCAGACTACGACTCCTGCAGTATGTCAGAAGACAGTAGAGAATACGACAAATCCCCAGCCACAAATAGACATAGACAAACGAGATGCAAATCCTGCTGATCTCGATGGAGTTGTCGGAAACGATACACAGACAGTGACGAGTGGTACAGCCGCAGTATTCAAGATTCGTGTCACAAATAATGGTACAGAAGACTTGAGAAATCTCGTCCTCTCCGACGCAATGGCACCAAACTGTGCAGGAAATGTCACGCTCCCAAATACCTTCCCAGGAACATGGAGCAATTGGGCACACGGCGGAAGTGGCAACAATAACGACAATATTCTTCAAGTCGGTGAATGGTTCGAATACACCTGTAATCGAGCAAATACGACAGCTCCATATACCAACACAGCAACAGTCAATGCAACAGGTGTCACTTCTGGAATACCAGTAAATGATAGTGATCCTACTCCTGTACTTGTCACTACACCAGAGGCAATTTGTACCAATCTCACAGTGACTCCAACAAGTGTCGTCAATGGTGGAAATGTGACATATTCTTGTTCTGGTACAAATGTGACGAGTTGGTCTATCCAGTTTACAAATCCAAATGGCACTATTCTACAGACCTTCACAACACAGAATGGTAGTGTCACAATTCCAGCAACACCTACTGGTACCTATACAGCACGATGTTTCATCAATGGTCAGACCACTACTCCTGCAGCATGTCAAAAAACCGTAGAAAATACGACAGTGACAACGCCAACATGTGATAACCTCACAGTCTCAACCACAGGTACAACCGTAAACTACGCCTGTACAGGTACCAATGCTACGAGCTATCGTATTACTCAGAATGGTACACAGATAGGTACAGGGTCATCTGGATCAGTCAATGTCGGATACGGAACATTTACTTTTATCTGTTATGTGAACAATTCTATCACTTCGAGCGCATGTCAGAAAACTGTCACTACAACCACAAACCCACTCATCCAGGTCATAAAAGATGACAACGATAATCATGATGATAGACAGTTCCTCCAGAGTGGTTCTGCTGCGACATTTACTATCGTCGTCAAAAATCCTGGAACAGAATCTCTCAGCAATGTGACTCTCGCAGATCAATACGCTCCAGAGTGTAACCGAAATAGTGCACAGACTCAGGCTATGATTGTGAATGTCGGAAATAGAGATAATCGCCTCGACCCCGGAGAGAGCTTTAGCTATATCTGTACTCGTGCCAATGTCGACCAATCCACATTCCCAAATAACGAAAACCGTATCTGTGTCGATGGACAAGGATCTACATCAGGTATCCCCGTCAATAGTTGTGATGTCACACGAATCGAATTCGGTGGAGCTATATGCCAAAATCTCCAGGTTTCACAAAACGGAAATCAAGTCAATGCAGTCTGTGGACCAGCTGGAAGCTATCGACTCTTCGTCCTCAACGGACCAACAGTAGTCAATACCTACAGAAGCGATAGTGGTCAGTTCAATTTCACTGTCGGCGATGGCAGCTACAAGCTCGTCTGTGTACGAGATGGAGAACAAGTCGTTCAGCCAAACTGTCAGAAGACTATAACCGTGAATCCAAAATCAAATTACTGTACCATATCAAGTAGCACACAATTTGGTGGAGCTCCTCTCAGAACCAAGCTCGACTGTCGATCAAATACCTACGCACAGTGTCACATCCGTATCATGAAAGATGGTAAGCCATGGGGCAATGTCGCTGACTGTTATGCAGATATGGTCTTCGAAGAAAAATGAGTCTATGACGCCATCTGTGTCATCGATGGAAATGAAGATCAGACCTGTAGTACACGAGTACAAGTAGATATCATGACAGTGATTCGTACAGGACCATTCCTCCCTATCCTCATCATCCTCGCGATGAGCACAGCTGGATACCTCGCTTACCGACGACGCAAGACTGCATAAACATCAGAAAGGCTAAATCCCTTCTGGCACAGCTTTGTCACCACCTGCTCCTGAGTATACTTTTTCAGTAACTCAGGAGCTTTTTTTATGAGAATCTCTGCATCATCATAGTCAGACAGGAATTCAGAGACGAGACTTTTTGCTTCTGGGTATTTCATCTGTAGCTCGTATTGGAGAAGTTTTTTTGCTGTTCATTTTTGAATACCCTTCTGAATCAGTCTCTCGATCTGCGGACGAAATGTCTCAGGATCAGTGAGGACATCTGACTCAAGTGCGAGGGCAGCATCGATCATCACAGGATCATATTTTTTCTCGAGAAGTTTCTGGCGTATAGTGCGTGTCGTCTTCCCCTGCCCCACATACGCATGGACTCGGCTCTCTATGATTTTATCCTCGACGAAGAGTGGAGATAGGTCAGACATTACTCGTTCAACCAATTCCATATCATCACATTTTCGCACCAATTTGTCCCTCAGAGTCCGACAAGAAGGGAAATATTTGGTATAGTACCATTCGGCGTAATTTCGGAGCTGGATGTATCACATGCCATCATGATACGAACCTCCTCGTTAAGACAAAATAAAATACAAAGATGACATGCTTAACTTGAAAGGGGAATATAATC
>JBFZBA010000079.1:0-11586 GCA_041308705.1 Candidatus Altimarinota bacterium | reverse complement strand
GTGAAGAAGGAGTGTCCTACTCATGGGAAATCAGGAGATTTGGTGTAGAACAACCGCTCTTTGTCGCTGTCGGACCGCGTATGGAATTCACATTCCGTGAAGTCGGTCGATACAGCGTGAGCCTGACATCACTCAAGGGCGACGCCCGTGATAAAGAAACAATAGAAGTGGACATACAGTCTCGTCCTCCTGTCGTGCGTTTTACTGCAGACAGGCTATCACAAGAAACTCCAAATATCTATGTTTTTGATGGAACTTCGACCTATGATCCAGACTATCCTGATAATCAAGGACTGAAATACCAGTGGTTCGTCAATGACAAACCGACTCAGCTCACAGAAACCAATTCAGAAAATAGTCGTGGGAAATTTACCTTCCCAGAAGTGGGTGATTTCCAGGTAGAGCTCCAGGTGACAGATAATGAGGGCAAGAAATCATCATTTAGAAAAACAATAAACATCAAGAGTCTCCTCTCTATCCAGCTCAATATCCGACCGCAGGTCGTCAAACGAGGTGAAAATGTCGTATTACTCGCCACTGCCCCAAATACAAATATCTATGAGTGGAATATAGGAGCGAGAGATATGATAGTCACACAGTCTGGACGATATGCGACAAAATTTGATGCGACAGGTACCTATCCTCTCACGCTCAAGGTGACAGACAGTGCTGGTAATACCAATTCTATTCAGAGAAAAATCTATGTAACCGATGGTGACGCACCGTTTGGAGTCATCCAGATGTCGACCGAGAGTCTCTTCACAGAGACACAGCCCAACGCATGTAATGGTCAGGAAGCTATGATAGTCGATCGTACTTCTCCTGTATACCTCGTGGGGGATAAGAGTGTCAATGTTGGTGGAAAAACTGATGATCTCACTTATTTCTGGAAAGTAGGACTTAATGCGAGTTCGTCAAAGAGAAATTTCAGCCATACCTTTGATGAGCTCGGCTGTGAAAAAATCACACTCACCGTCAATGACAAGAAAACAGGGGCGAGTCATACAGCAGAAGAATGGGTCAAGGTTATAAATATCCCCCCTCGATTCTCCGACATCAGTGTGAAAGTCGAAAATATCGACCAAGATCCTATGCGTATCAATCTCCAGATGCTCGGTGCAACTGATCCAGATGGGGTCATTCGTTCGTACACATGGTATTATTATACAAGCACGGACGAACAGCCTCAAGGGTTCCGTATCACCACAAAACCCGAAACAAGTTTCACACTGCCAAAAATTAATGGTCGTTATCATTTCTCTGTTGTCCTCGAGGATGCAAATAATCTCCGAGTAGATACGCGTGACATCTCAGAGAGTCGATTCTCGACACCTGATCTCCTCGTCAATCAAAATATCTCAACACCAATTATCGAATTTAGTGCCAACATTCGAGATATCAAGTATGGCGATCCTGTCGAGCTGAGGGTCACAGCAAAAAATGCTCTCTGACAAGACATAACCAATGTCATAGAATACCGATGGGATGTCGATGGTGATGGATTCTACGATATCAAAACCAGTGAAAATGTCCTGACCTATAAATACACCATTCCAGGTGAATATCATCCAAAAGTAAAAGCAACTCATCGCGGTCTCTCAACGACAAAGACGCTCACCGTGAATGTGACAAATCGTCTCATACCACTCGCTCAGGTACAGGTTATTGGAGACAAAATCATCGCCTACAATGCCTCAACCGGTATCGTACAAGGTGTCTCGTGGTATGCTGACGATGTCAAAGTATCAGAAAATAAAGAATATCTCCTCTACACGCCTCCTACTGGTACATTTCCAAAAAATATCCGCCTCGAGATATCAGAAGGTGAAGATAAGCAGAGTATCACCATTCCGGTCGAAAGAAATCCACAGAATAAAGTCCTCGTCAAAAAAGCTGGTAGACCTCTCGTCATACTCACCAATGAAAATGACTCTGTCACAGCTGCGCTCGATGATGTCATATGGAGCGATCCCGTGAAGCCACTCTTTTTCTACCTCGGTGAATCAGAGTGAGCGATACAATACTACATCATCGACAATGATATCGACATAGACACAGACCTCTCCGGTGGCAAAAATGATGATGCAGACAACAAATGAACAGCCTCATACCGTCTCGGTCGTCCCTACCTCGTCCCTATCGGCACAAAGCGTGAGACTATCCTCCGCTTCAGACTCCTCGGAACTGATGGCAAAGAGATAGATTCTCGCCAGATTCGTGTCACTCGTACATTTATGGCACAGGAGATAGACAGAGGAAATATTACTGGCGTGTCACCAGGCAAGGCAGAGCAATTTAATCTGTCAAAAGAAGACAAGGACCGACTCGATCGACTCAGTCTCCTCATAAAAAACATTCCCGATGAGGCTGTCAAAAAAGAACTCTCACGATTTACAGACCAGCTCGGAGATATCTGGTACGATCGCGCGGATCGAGCAGAGACACTCCTCCAGCTCTCGAGAAGTGTTGATAGTAATAGCAAGATCACTCCTGAGCTCAAAACGAGAATTCTCGAACAGATAAATCTCATCTACACACAGTGACAACAGGATGCAGAAGAGAGAGAACTCGCACGGACTATGCTCGCAGACTTCCTCTCAAAAAATTCAGGGAAAAAAGAAATATTTGGCGATGGAACGGTCGATAATCCATGACTCCTCGGACAGATCATAGAGAGTCCGGAGTACTACGAGCAAAACAAAAAACTCGTCGATCGTATCTACGAAGAATTCGTCCGATTTGATGAAACTCTCTCAGAAGATGCGAAATCTATAATACGAGAAAAACTGACATTCCTGGCTGGTACACCGCCCGCTGTCCAGAAACCTGGAGACAACACAGTCACAGACAATGCTGCGACAACAGGATTCCTCACGAAGTTCAAAAGTCTTGGAGGTATACTCCTCTGGATTGTCGTCGCAGTTATCGGTCTCTTTGGTATGATTTTTGCCTGGACCAAAATAGCAGCATCCGGAAAAACAAAAATCTCAAATAATGGTGAGAATCTATCACCTGCTGAAACCGCAGCTCCTCTCTCTCCACTTCCGATAGAAACAGCGACAAATGATGGAACACCTGACTGGCTCAAGGGGAGTGAATCACCATTTGGGTCAGAAGATGTCCTCTCCCAAGAAGTCGCTCAGTCAAGCACCGAAACACACACACCTGACTGGATGAATAATCACACAGAAAAAGAAGTACAGAGTACCCCAATTATCACTCCAACAGTAGTGGCGACACCGGAGAAGTGAGTGAACGCTTCGAGTACAGAGGTTCCTGATTGGCTCAAGGAGACTCCAGGAGAAGAAATTCACGCTCCCGAAGAAATACCAACAGCTGAGGTAAAACCTCCAATTCCCGAGGTAACCATATCACAAACAGCTCCAAAAACAGATGATGATATCCCTGAGTGGCTTCGTGGTACAGAGGAAGCACCTACAGTAACAGAACAATCAGACGAAGAAGCATCTACGGCTCCAGAAGTAGATGAGTCCATAAAATCAGAGGAAACAGCGGAAAAAGAAGAGGATATGACTCCGAATACAACACCAGTAGCCTCAGACGATGATATGCCTGAGT
Organism: Candidatus Altimarinota bacterium; assembly: GCA_041308705.1. Taxonomy (GTDB): domain Bacteria; phylum Patescibacteriota; class Gracilibacteria; order BD1-5; family JAGOOR01; genus JAGOOR01. The sequence continues at coordinate 8,007 of JBFZBA010000079.1, read as the reverse complement.
GGCTTCGTGGTGCCTCTGAAGAAACGAGTACAACAACAGAAGCTTCACCTGAAGAGAAAAATATAGAACAACCAGCTCCCCAAGATGTACCAGCACCGATACCTTGAAATACCAATATAACAGAAGATACTGATAAAGAAGAAACAACTAAAAAGGTGACTCCCCCGACTACAAAGAAACCAGCAAAGAAAAAATGGGAAGAAAACAAACACTGGAAAAAGCCAGCGGCTGAATCCAAAACAAAGACAAAAACAAAAAAAATAACTGGTGCAACAAAACTCCTCACTGAGGGGGACCATCTGATAGGCCCAGCAACAGACCTCCTCGAGAGCCCTGAAAATCTCATAGCGCCAGAAAGTAACACTCTTCAACCATAATTATGATCTTCAATCGACCAACAACTCCAGAAACCCAAGAGAAGACAAAAAAGCCAGGATTTTGGGCAAAAATGATCAGGTATACAGCCAATGATCAGGACTTCGTAGAGCCTCTGAAAATAACAAAAGTCGTCCAGAAGAAAAAACCTAGAAATGTCTGGCACAATATCCGCTCTGCGCTCATCATCATAACAACATTTTATGTGATGCTGTGTGCGTTCGTCTTACTCAACCCACAATACGCACTCTTCTTTAACAATGTTCTCGGTGTCCAATACCTCACGATTCGGACGATTCTCGAGTACACGATTTATACAGTCTACAGCATCTTTGGTATAGCACTTGGAAGTGCATTCCTCTTTTTCGGATATCGTGCAATGACGATTAAGACAAAAAATCGCTCAAAACGAAACAATATATGGTTTATCGCTGTGTTCTTCTGTCTCCTCTTCTTCTCAAACATCGCCCTCTTTGCCTGGACCTATGACTGGTTTAGAAAGATTGATTTTGGCAATCTCGAGGGTCGAGTCATCATCTATGACAACAAAATGCTCAAATACATCAAGCCGGGAGATGATGTCGCCAGAGCTGTTATCGATCCCGCTATCAACATAGGACCTATCGATGTCCGCTACGATCTCAATGGTTATGTAAAAAAACTCGCTCGTCTCGAGGGTCTCCTCTTCACACAGGAATATGATTTTGAAATCGACTACAACGGCGACGGAAAGATGGACCGTGGTTCAGGGAAAAACAATGGAGTAGAATACCCTATTAGTGACTTTGAACGGACATCAGTTATCGCCCCAGAATACTCATATGATGCTGTCGGTGAATATATGCCTACTGCGACCATTCGCGGTATCGATGTCGCTGGTAAGCCTATCACTCTCAATCTCGAGCTCCCAAAAATCAAGCTCGAACATATAGTAAAAATCGGCAGAACAAATCTCGCCAATGGTGGTATACAGTATGATTTTGATGCGAGTGCGCTCAATGAACTTGGTCAGCTCCGCTGGTCTATCCTCGACAAATCAGCAGTAACACATGATGGGGTCCAATTTTCTCCGGACAAGATATTTGAAGCACCAACTATTATCTGTCTCCGGATTTTCCGCGGAACCGCACCTATCACGGATGCATGTGATTGGAAATTCGTCACAGAAGAAACCACAAAGAGTAATATCCAAAACACCGATATTCAGATAAAAATCGATCCAATAAATCCTCTCAAGTATCAATTCTCTGTCGATCCAAAGGCCCTCCAAGGTGAAATAAAGGCCGTCCGATGGTTTATCGATGACGATCTCTATGTTGGCAAATTTGATTCTGGTCTGGAAAGAATTTTTGACTACAGATTTCGTGAGCCTGGAACCTATAAAATCGAAGTCGAAATCGAGGATAGTCTGGGAAATACTGTCAGAATAGGCACAGATCCTGTCTACACTGCAGAGCTGGTCGATCTCAAGGAGTGATACACACTCCAGATTACCAATGATGAAGGAGCTAATCTCGACAAAGATACCTACGATAAAAAGACTCAGTCCTATCTCCTCCCAGATTTCCCAGTACCAGGCATACTCACTCTCGATGCGACAAGTGTACGAGCCAATTCACCTCGCCTGCGTCTCCAAAAGGTCGAATGGGACAAGGATAATGATGGTACCTACGAAACAGAATGATACACCCTTGATCGAGATATTCAGGTCCCCGGTCGATACGATATCCGCGCGAGATATACCTTTACTGATCTCTCAATAGACGGAAACGATATCCCTATCTATCATCTGGATAGGATAGCGGTTGTCGGAGTCCAAAAGGCGATAGATGTACGAGTACTTATCACACCTGATGATAATTATGCACCGGCAAATGTCCGATTTGATGCTTCGGGGTCAAAGATTCAAAAAGGTGATATTCGAAAATTCATCTACGACTTTGGTGATGGAAAAAACTACGAAGGGGAAGGTGTCGTCACGACTTACCGCTATGACAAACCTGGTGAATATCCGATTACTGTCACGGCTGTCACAGATAAGTGAGTCCGTGCCTCAAAGAAATACACTCTTATTCTCAAGAAACCACAAGAAATAGTCCGTATAGCCCCGAGTATTGCCTCAGGACTCGCACAAGCAGGACTCCCTATCACCTTTGAGGCAGCTGTACGGGGTGTCGATAGTGTCGTCACTTGGGATATGGGTGATGATTCAGGCATGAAAAACGGTAAAAACATCATTCATGAATTTGCGACGGCAGGCACCTACACCATCAATGTCCGTGTGAGATATGCCTCTGGCATAGAAGAATCAGACACTATCTCCTATGTTGTTCAATAATTATGGATTTCTCACTCATTCTCGATTTTCTTCAGACATTTTGGCTCCCGCTCATGATTACCAGCATTGGAGGACTCCTCTACGCGAGTTTTATCATGTGGTATGGGAAGGTCAGTGTCGGACAGAGTCTCGCGCTCTTCTTCACTGGTATAATCGTTATCACCTGTATTTTCCTGCCCTTTAACTGGTCTATCCAGAATTCAGACATGGGTGGAAAAGAGTTGTCTCTGTTCTTTTTTGAACTCAATATAGAAGGAAATAATTTTATCAGCGATTTTCGTGGCTCTCTCGAAGCACTCGGTATACCCGAAAGTTGGACCCAGAATGGTATCATACTCTTCCTCGCGTTTCTCGAAGAACTCGCAAAGCTGACACTCCTCATCCTCTGTATCCGGAAATCTCTCAGGATGCCTGTTATTCTCCTCTACATATTCATCGTCGGTACATTTATCCATAGACTCCTCGATGCAAATTCTCAAATCCTCGTCATGGCTATTGGCGGTCTCGGCTTCATAGGACTCATCATCCTGTGGTTCCTCCTGGGAGCGCGGGTAAAGACAGAGAGCGTCGCCGACTATATGTATAGTATCGCTATCGTCGCCCTGGGTTTTGCTTTTGCAGAAAATATCAAATACATGATCGATCTCAATAACGCAGGACAGAGTCACGAAGCCATCGTCAACAATGCGATGCTTCGAGCGATATTTGGATACCTCTCTCACATATTCTTTAGTATGGTGTGTGTGTCTCTCTATGCTCGAGGGAGATTTGCCTTCCTCAGACTCCTCGACAACACTGGGGGCCTCTCAATCGGTCAAAAAGCCCTCGGGTGGAAATGATATACACAGATGAAGAGTATCCAGGGATTTTGGTTTGGTGTCATCGCCGCAAGTCTCATCCATGGAATCTACAACATCTACATCGGTCAGGACATTCTCATTCCTTCAGTCATGCTGATAGTAGGGTTCCTCATCCTCGAGCTGTTCGTTCTCCATGATTTGCGAAATAATACACGCTACGGACACATAGAGAACTATATGCAATAAAAAATCTTGATTTCTAAATTAGCACCTATATAATGTAGGTGCTAATTTTATATTTTATCCCCTTAGAATATGAATCAGAATTATACATTTGCTGCCCAGGAAAGGCTCCAGGAATCAGTCCAGTTCGCACAAAGCTCAGGACATGCTACCATAGAGCCCCTTCACCTCTTACGAAGTATTTTGCATGCTTCTGAGAGTATTAATCAGTCTCTGCTTGAACGCGCAGGGAGCAATATTGCTGTCCTCAAAACCGATGTCGACAATGCCGTGTCGAAATTGGCGAAGGTCAGTGGAAATACTGCTGAACCATGAGCTTCCCAGGAATTGGCGAAGGTTCTCCAAAGTGCTGAAAAATGGCGACAAAAAATGGATGATAGCTACACAACAGAGGAACATCTGATGCTGGCGCTCTTGGAATCAAAAAATCTCACCTCAAGTATCTCAAGTCTCCCTTCTCTCGCATCCCATGAAGAAGCAGTTAAAAAACTCCGAGATGGCAAAAAAGTCACCTCAAACACAGCGGAAAATCTCTACGAATCCCTCAAAAAATACACCATAGACCTCATCGAACAAGCGAAGAAAGGAAAAATAGACCCCGTTATCGGTCGCGATGACGAGATCCGTCGAGCAATTCAGATTCTGGCAAGACGAAGCAAGAATAATCCTGTCCTCATCGGTGATCCAGGTGTCGGTAAAACCGCCATTGTCGAGGGTATAGCTATACGAATAATCAGTGGAGAGGTTCCTGATGCACTCTTGTCGAAAAAAATCCTCACTCTCGACCTCGGAGCTATGATCGCTGGTGCGAAATACCGTGGCGAATTCGAGGAACGACTCAAGTCTGTCATGGACGAAGTCGAAAAATCTGATGGCGAGATTATCCTCTTTATCGACGAAATTCATACCATCGTTGGTGCTGGTGCCAGCGAAGGATCGACAGATGCTGGCAATCTACTCAAACCAGCATTGGCAAGAGGACGAATCAAGGTCATCGGCGCAACAACTATTAACGAATATCGAAAATATATCGAGAAAGATGCGGCGCTCGAACGACGATTTCAGCCCGTTATGGTGGACGAGCCAAACCGTGAAGATGCCCTCACTATTCTCCGTGGTATCAAGGACAAATACGAAACCTTTCATGCCATAAAGATTACTGACTCTGCGCTCGTCGCCGCAGTCGACATGTCCTCGCGTTACTTGCCAGATCGTAAGCTCCCTGATAAAGCAATCGATCTCATCGATGAGGCTGCTTCGGCGCTCAAGATCGGCTCCACGAGTAAACCTGCCGAGATAGACACGATCGACAAAAAAATTCACTCCCTTCAAATCGAGCGTGAGGCTCTTATCCGTGAACAAAAAGACCGACCAGAAGAGGGAAATAAGACACGCATTGTCGACATAGAAAAAGAACTTGCTAACCTCCAAGAAGAGCAGAAAAAACTCCATGCTGCCTATGAAGACGAGAAGAAGATGATGCAGGACCTGAAGAAAATCCGTGAAGACCGAGAGAAACTCATGCTCCAGGCAGAACAACTCGAACGAGATGCCGACTATGCTGCTGTGGCAGAAATACGATACCAGAAACTCCCCTCCCTCGACACAGAGCAAAAGAAGCTCGAGGCAATTGCAGAGGCTCGCAAACAGGATGGTCGAACATTCTTTCGAGACACAGTCGACATCGAGGACATAGCAGCCGTGATTTCTCGCTGGTCAGGAGTGCCTGTGGGCAAACTTATCCAAACCGAGAACGACAAATATCTCCACCTCTTCGAACATCTCACAGCCTCAGTGAAGTGACAAGACCATGCGCTCAAATCAGTGGCGGAAGCAGTTCAGCGATCAAAGGCAGGACTTTCTGATAAAAACCGTCCTATTGGAAGTTTCCTCTTACTAGGACCGACAGGTGTCGGTAAAACAGAGACTGCGAAAGCACTCGCCAATGCCCTCTTTGACCACAGTGGGGCGTTTATCAGAATCGACATGAGTGAATACGGCGAATCACACTCTGTGGCGCGTCTGATAGGTTCTCCTCCTGGATATATCGGACATGACGAAGGTGGACAACTCACCGAGGCCGTTCGTCGGAAACCCTTTTCAGTACTCCTCTTCGATGAAATAGAGAAAGCTCATCCCGATGTCTACAATGTCTTTCTTCAAATATTAGACGATGGTCGACTGACCGATGGAAAAGGTCGCACTGTCGATTTCAGAAATACCATCATCATCATGACTAGTAATATCGGCTCTGAGAAAATCATGGACTTCTTTAGTGAAGAAAAAGGTGGACACAATATCGACGATATCCAGATGAAGGCCCTCAATGATATGATGATATGACAACTAAGGAACTATCTCCGTCCCGAGCTCATCAATCGTATCGACGACATCATCGTCTATCGACCCCTGGGTGATGAAGTGCTCCGTTCTATCATCGACCTCGAATTGGCGAAAGTGTCGACTATGCTCGCTGAGAGAGATATCACTGTCGCTTGGGATAAGTCTGTGCACGAATATCTGATGAAGCACGGTATCGATCCTCAGTTCGGTGCCCGCCCTCTCCGTCGTGCCGTCACCAGATACATCGTCAATGCCTTGTCGACAAAACTCCTCGAAGGAAGTCTCGAGGAAGGAAAGAAGGTGGAAGTGAAGTTTGAAGGGGAAAAAATAATAATTAAGTAGACAAAATAAGTTCTGTTCTCTTCGTCCTACACGATTTGCCTAATAATACTCGTTACGGACACATAGAAAACTATATGCATTAGTGTTTGACAAATAATATAGAGTGCTAAAATAGATAAATGAATGGTGCTCCTCTTACTCTAATAGAAAAAAATATCCCAAAAACTTGAATAGGCTTTATAAGGACGAGAAAGGCTATGAGTATCTTAGACCAGGCTCGCAATTTAATTGAATACTGAGATCTTGAAAAAGAATTAATCACAACAATGTGTCCTTGGAGAGTTGTTGTAGAAAAAAGAAAATGTAGTGTCAGAATAGAAAATACACCAACTCTAAACTGAGAATATGTTTTAGAAGTATACATGCAACAAGACGATATATCAATAAATCTAGGAGAATTATACGGTGTGACCATTTATGAGCATAACTACACTAATCCTCGTGATCCGATTCCTACATTTTTTGCATTTGAAAAATCATGAAATGTAGAAAAAATTGTTGCTTGCCCAAAAAATATCAATCCAAACTCTCTCTTATTCCTCCCAGCACTTCTCCATGAAATATGACACACTCAGGACAAGATAGATTGATGAGCCAAGAATTGGCCAAAAATTGAGAGAAATGCTTGGGCAAATGCCATTAAAATATTGAGAGAGTTAGAGAGAAAATGAATTCAGATAAAAAAAGGTATTTCAAATGAAGATTTACAAAAAATAATAATAACAGCTCTGCGAAGCCACACAAAAAAATATGGTCCAGGATTCCTAAAGTGAGTAAGGGAAGAGATTGCTACTTTTTTTATAACTTAATTAAATTATCTCTATACTACCTCCATGCTCCGAACCCTCCCCGCCATTTCTATCGTGATACTGATTCTTCTCGCTCTCGCTGGGATACTGTTTGGTATCAACAATTATGCTGAGTACAGATCGGAACAGCGTATTATTCACGCCTTTAGCCCCTATTATCAGGGTCTAGCGCGACAATGCTACGCAGAGGAAGAAAGTGCGAGCTGCTGTCTGTCGAGTGTGTCTACTATGGAAGCAAAAAAAGGCGTACTGATACCTGGGACAGGATGTCCAGAGTGAACACGAGAAAACACTCTGAAATGTGTCGGTGGCTACACTTGGTGTGAGAAGTAGCTCGTCATTCCGTGCACGCGAATACCATGCCATTAGGCGGGTAAGAGCACGACACGGAATCCAGGAGAATCTACTACGCGTCAGCGTTCAATACTTATAAGGAAAAAAATATAATTCACCTGGATCCCCGGGTCGCGCTTTTCCCTGCTTCGCAATGAAAAAACTTGCCCGAGGATGACGGTAACTGAAACTAAACCTTCTCTGCTGGAGGAGCAACTGGTTCTGGTTCCCACCCTACTGGCTCATCTGTCCATGGATTTTCTGATTCTATTTGTGAGAAATCAATTGGTTCTCCATCCACGAGGAGTCCGAGAATCTTAGCGCGACCACCATCCACGACTATTTTGCCTTCAATTTTTTTACCAGAATCGAGTCAGCCCATTCGATCAATGGCCCAACCCTTGCCCTCTGGTACGAAGTACTG
>JBFZBA010000078.1:0-24887 GCA_041308705.1 Candidatus Altimarinota bacterium | reverse complement strand
AGAAGGTGATTGATGACCTGATTATCATCTTTTTGAAAGTTTACCTGGAATTGAATTAAATTTAACAACTGGTAATTGAAATAGACCTGATAGATTGAAAATATTTAAAGAATGAGCCATTATTGAAAAAAGAAATGCAAAATACGATATTGATTGAGTTACCTATCAAATTATACAGTTTGATAAAGCATTAAATATCATTTGTGAATCAGAATGAATTTTATCAGAACAACTAAGACCTATCAGAGAGGCCAAAGTGAAGATACTAGGAATAATGACGCAGTCATCATAATTTCAATTATTTATTATTGAAGCAGTATCTGAAACTCCTCCCAATCCAACACTTTTAAACCGAGTAAGAGAGCTTTCTCGCGTTTACTACCAGCATTTTCACCAGCGAGCAAGTAATCCAAGTTCCCAGAGACAGCCGTACGCACTTCCCCACCATTGGACTCAATAATTTCGTGAATTTCATCTCGAGAGAGAGCAAATGTTCCAGTCACACAAAAAGTCTTTCCTGCCAAGTTTCTAGAAGATTTCTCAGTCATTTGTGGAAATAAAACAGTGACTCGTGCGAGGAGTCGCTCGATGAGATGTCTGTGAGTGTCAAAATAAGTCACAATAGTACCAGCCGTTCCAGGTCCGATATCTTTTACCGCTTCGAGCTCTTCGAGAGTGAGATGAAAATCCAGAATATCCTCAGTTTTATGAAATAAAGCAGCGAGAAGTTTCGCAGTCCGTTTGCCGACTCATGGGATACCGAGAGCACCGAGAAATCGATCTATTGGAAGTGTCCGTTTCGCTTCAATAGCAGCCATGAGATTATCGACAGATTTTTCTTTGTATCACTCAACCCGAAGAAGCTCGTCACGATGGTCAGGGAGGTCATAAATCGACGCCATGTCTGTCACCCAACCCAGCTCAAGGAAAAGCTCAATCTGTTTCGGACCAAATCCATCAATATCGACACCATGTTTACTCACGAACCACTCAAGCGCCTGCATCTCACGAGCTGGACAAGCAGGATTGCTACAGAGGAGTGCTATTTTTTCACCTTCCTTGTGTGTCGGTGCATCGCAAATAGGACAATGTGTTGGTGGTACGATAGTAGTCTCTGAGCCATCTCGTGCTTCCACGATTGGGGCAATAATCTCCGGGATAACTTCACCCGCTCGATGAATAAATACCTGATCTCAGATTCGTAAATCTTTTTTTGCTACTTCATCATAGTTATGGAGTGTCGCATGTTGTACAGTGACACCCATGATATTCACCGGCTCTACATGAGCAACGGGTGTGATGGTGCCAGTACGACCAACAGAATGCTCTATGTCGATAATCCGTGTTCGTGCATATTCAGCCGGAAATTTGAATGAGATGGCATAGCGTGGATGATGAGAAGTCATTCCGAGAATTGGCCAGAGGTGTATATTATTGAGCTTTATAACGAGACCATCGATGTCAAAAGGACAAACAGGTTTTTTACCCATTTCATGTATCATAGCAATCACAGACTCTATCGCCGTTTTCCTTTCAAAAAAGAGAGCCCTATTTTGCCATTGTTCAGAAGTGCTAAATCCCCAAGATCCCAATTTTTGTATAAGAGCAAAATAAGTCGCTTCTTCCCGGGAATCGCTCTTGTGAATCTCTTCGAGATCTGGGCAACTATAGGCAAAAAAGAGAAGGTCTCTGTCACGAGTGACAGTAGAATCCAGCTGACGAAGACTCCCACTCGCAGCATTCCGAGGATTGGCAAAAAGCTTCTCACCAGTCTCAAGTCGACGAGCATTGAGCTCGTTAAAAGCCGACCGTGGCATCACGACTTCACCACGGATTTCTATAGTATCTTTATGCGGTATTTCGTGTGGTATGTTTTTTATCTCGCGAGCATTGAGGGTGATATCCTCCCCCATCTGCCCATCACCTCGAGTGAGTGCTCGGACGAATTTTCCTCATTCATATCGGAGAGCTATACCGAGTCCATCAAATTTATATTCAATCATATACTCAAGCTTTCTTTCTTCTCATTCTTCTTTGAGAATACGACGAATGCGTGTCTCAAAATCTCTGAGGTCCTCAGCATTATAGGTGTTATCCAGAGACATCATTTGATGGAGATGGGGAGCCTTGGTAAATTGGCTATCTTCGAGTCGTGCGATTTCCTGCGTCGGAGATTCTTCATGTATGAGATTATATTTTTCTTCTGCAGCGACGAGGAGAGCATATATCTGATCGAATTCACTATCACTAATAATAGGCTTATCGTTATAATACAACGCCCGATGATATTGTATCACTTCACGAAGCTGAGAAATTTCATCCTGCGAAATAGTCTCAATTGTCTGTCAGAGAAAATGTTGTGTTTGTTCGAGCATAATTGGAGAAAAGTATACCATCCTCTCCCCAAAGTAAAGTTAAAGTAAAGCAAAATCCTTGGACAGAAAAGGTTTTTCTCTTAGCATATCCGCATATCTATTTAACCTTCACTTCGTCTATGAAAAACATTCTTATTCTTGTTCTCTTTTCAGTAGTTCTATCGAGCTGTACTCTTCCTTGGCAGAAAAACGATGAAACAGAAACAGTCGTCGTCGATAGCTCAAATCCGGCATTACCAGGAGATACAACAGCGCAGCCAACGACGCCAGTTGATATAACACCGACTGACACACCAAAAGCTATTGCAGAAGGTGGTGTCTATCTGCCCTACACTTCAACAGCAGTTGCTCAGGCAAAATGACAAGTCGTCCTCTTTTTCCACGCTAACTGGTGCCCTACCTGTATTGCAAACCACAAAGATATCGAAACAAATATCAAAAATATACCAGCTGACCTTACCATCCTCAGAACCAACTACGACGATGAAAAAGAACTCAGAGAGCTCTATACTGTCACAGAACAGCATACTTTCGTCCAAGTCGATAACTCTGGAAAACTCATAAAAAAATGGCGTGGAGGAACAACACTTGCCGAGATAGCTGGGCAAGTACAGAAGTAAAAAATAGTCCAGAATTTTTAGAAAGACGAAGTTATTTTGACCAAATAACGATACTATTTCTATCTCAAAAAGCATCAAAAACAGAGAGTCCTGTATCCCTGGCCAGAGATACATATTCATCATGAGAAAACGCATGATAGAAACGAGTATGCTCCCCTATTTTGATATCATAATCAGCACTACCATCTGGATAATCAGCAATTTTTGAATCCTGATATTTTCACTGAGTAGGGTGAGAAAGATTCCAATTTGTCATAATGATACGACCATTTTTTGAGAGAAGTTTTTTTGCCTGCTGCAGAACAGATAACCTGTCTTCTCTCGTCGTGAGATGATGGAAGCTCGCTATAAAAAATATCACATCAAATTCACCATGCTGGCTCAACACAGTCTCCATGTCTCGCATATCACCTAGAGACCAGAAAGTGTGTGGGGAAAAAACAGAAAAAGAAGTATCTGAAGAAGCCTGTTTGAGAAGCTCAGAGGAGGCATCAAGTCAGACATAGGTAGTGAATTTTTGAAAATCTACTGCTCTCGGATGCTCTATAATATGCGTGAGTAATCGACCATTACCACATCAGATATCTGCTATTTTTCCAGACTCATACTCACATGTCTCTATAAATTGAGTGAGTATCTCATCTATTTCAGACCAATACATATCCCGACGACTCTGCCCAAAAGTCTCTGCAAAGTCATCGTAATCAACGATATTATTTCTTTGGTTCATTTTTTTGTGGCTTTTTGTCAGGTCGATTTTTTTCATTCCTTTGTGGTCGGATAGATTTGCGAGATTGGAAAAGAAGCTCATCAGGGTATTCCTCTATGTCGATAAATTCATCAGCGAGTTCACGAAGCTCTTTATTTGTTGTGCGTCAGAAGGCCATGACTTCCACGAGACATCCCTGGGATTGCTGGAGATAGTTCACAACCGGAACATAATCTCCATCACCAGATATGAGGATAATAGAATCGACTTTCCCTCCGAGTCGGACAGCATCCATAGCAATTCACACATCCCAATCTGCCTTTTTCGAGCCGTCAACAAATGTTTGAATAGGCTTTAATTTGATCTCAAAACCACTCTCATGAATAGCGTCGATAAAGACTTTATTTGTTTCTTCCACAGTATCGACAGCATAGGCTATAGCTCTCACGAGCTTCCTTCACTGGAGGATGAGCCCGAGAATATTTTTGAAATTCACGCGAGAATGGTAGAGATTCTTCGCAGAATAGTAGAGATTTTGGACATCGACGAGGATGGCCACGCGTTGTTCAGGATTTCGTATAATCATAGCTCCATGATAGTACAAAAGACAAAATACAAAAGACAAAGTAATAGATTTTTACCTATTTTTAATTGGCTGGTAACTTTTCCGGTGTATTTTACATACTCCTAGCTCCTGAAGTGCTTGCTGGTGAATTGCTGTGCCGTATCCTTTATGTCTTGCAAAGCCGTAGCCTGGAAATAAAACATCACATTCTACCATGAGCCTATCTCGAATCACTTTTGCCAGAATAGAGGCAGCCATGATCTGTGGAATAAGTGAATCTCCTCGGACGATATATTCTGGGGCTGGAAGCTCTGGAATATCAAACGCATAATTATCTCGGCCATCTACCAACAAAAATTCCCCATTATTCATTCCTCATTCGTCATTATTCATTTGTTGAAGAGCTACTTGCATAGCTTGCCTATTCGCCTCTCGAATACCCACTCTATCTATGACAGAATTACTGATTATACCAATACCATAAGTGAGTTTTCATTCTACCGCGAGTTGAAGGATCTCCTCATAAGTGACCTCGCGACTATGGGAATTCATTTTTTTCGAATCCCGGACGATGCTCTTCAGAGGATTTCATCAGCTCCATGACACACAAGCGGCCACGACTGGACCAGCCCAGGCTCCCCTACCAACCTCATCAACACCGATAATATGTGAATCTCTGGGGATTTTTCTGAGGAAACCCTGTTTTAATGTGCTTTTGTATTGATTTTTTCGCATCTTGGAAGAGAATACTCAGGTGAAAAAAAATACAACATTTTTCGAAGAACTAAGCAATTATAAGGATACTTATAGGTCTTATGAACAGAGGACTACCTCCGAGATTTTTGCCGAACTCATGAAGTGAGCGAATTATCTGTCAAAATCAGGGAAAGAGATGGTAAAAAAAGCTTTTGAAATGGCGGAAAAATGACACAAAGGACAAATGAGAAAATCAGGAGGAGAATATATCACCCATCCTCTCACGATAGCCTGCATGACTCTCCCCTATTGTCCTGATGAAATACTTTTGTCATCCATATTACTCCACGATGTACTTGAGGACACCGATCTGACCTATCTGAATCTGCTCGCCCTATCACGAGAAGTAGCAGACATCGTCGAATGAGCTACCAAAATCCGTGCCTTTTCATCATGAGCAGAAAATAGCTCTCCCGATGAGGCAAAATTTGAAACTATTCGAAAAATACTCACAGCATCTCAAAAAGATATCAGAATCCTCTTTTTAAAAGTCTTTGATAGGCTCCATAACATGCTGACTCTTGACGCAAAATCTAGAGAATGAAGACTGAGAATAGCCAAAGAAACTCGTGACATCTACGCCCCCCTCGCAAAACGATGTGGACTCCGAGAAGTACACCATTATCTCCAATGCCTCTCTGCAGAAGTACTGGAAACAGAAGTATGGCAAACAATGAAGACATTTGTTGAGAACAAATACACAGACATCGTTGAAACTTCAGACAATATTTGTGCATACATTACCTCAGAATCGTGGTCAAAAAAAATACTCAAACTGGATACACAATTCCTCTCGCCGTTTTCTATAGATATGACAAAAATATACCACGAAAATGCATGGTATTCGATACAAATAGTAGTAAAAGAGTTGAGCGACTGTTACGCCATCTTACACGATATTGGAAACAAAAAAGACGAAAATCTGATTCAAGTAGGGAAAATAAATGACCTCATCAATCAGCCCAGATTGTCATCTTATAAAGGCCTGCACTTTGATGTTATTTTCCAGGGAATACATCGTATCAAGATGAGAGTATTGAGCCAGAAAACATTTGAAAAAATATCACAGCATCCGAGTTTTGATGATCTAGGGAAGACATACTCTCCAGTGTTATTCAGAGATTTTGAGCTTATCAGCGAGGCGACTGCTTCAGACTCACAAGAATTCATGCAGAGCGTGACCGAACATATACTTGCGAGAAAAATACCGCTTCATTCAGAATCAAGACCTCTGTTTTATCTCCCAATTCGTTCGACAGCTCTCGATGCAGCTATCTACCTCTCACCTGAGAGATTTGATTATATAGAAGCGGTCTACAGGAACAATGAAAAAATCCCCCTTCATACAGTACTGGAAAATAATGATATCGTCACTTTTACCTACGGGGAAGAGAAAGTACTCAGAGATGAATGGACAGAATTCGTACATTCTGGAGTATCAAAATGGCGAATCAGAAATCTCTTAGCAAATAATGGTACAAATGGCTGAAACTAGAAAAAATATACTCCTCTTTCGTGGAGAAAATAAACTAAAAATGAGGGAAACTCTGCAGACATGGAGAGGTAAGTTTACGGAAAAATATGGAGAGATGAACCTCATAGATCTGCGAAATGATAATATATTTGAGGGGATACTTGGTGACTGTATGGCACAGGGATTTATGGGAAGTCCGCGCATGATTATTTTTTATGAGAAACTCTTCAAGACAGAAAAAGAACTCAAGAAAATAGCGGAAGAAGACCAGAAAGAAATAATTGACTTAGAAGATATATTGAGTGGATCAAACAAGCCAGGAAAAAATGAAAAAGATGATGATAATTATTGGATAGAGACTCTGCAGAAAATACCAGAAACAAATTTCATACTCTTTGTCGGTAACAAAAAACCTGCCACAGAACTCGAAAAATGGCTCGATAAAAATGCAACAATTCACGATTTTCCAGGACTTACCGTCACTGAAATAATCCAGTATATAGAAACTGAACTCCGACTCCCCCGCGAACAAGCTGAAAAGATGAGCGACAGACTCAACCACAATCCTGATTTCGTCCAGCAAGAAGTAAAAAAACTCTCCCTTGCTTTCCAGCCAAAATGGTCAGACCAAGAGCTGAAGGATATACTTCCGGATTACAGAGATGAAAATGCATTTAATATGCTTTCACCGCTCTGGAATAGAGATCCACAGTCTATGATTACTATCTGGAAGAGGCTCATGGAGACAGCGGATCATGAGCTCACGGTAGCCATGATGATTACCATGATTCGAAAAATACTCATAGCCGCATCCTTTCAACAAATAGGAAATCTCCCAATATCGCCGACACAAAGAAGCACAGGAAAAAGGCTTATGTGAAACAAAAAATGACTCAAAAAACTCTATGATGATATCGTAGCTATTGATATTGCAGAAAAATCATGAGAATTACCGGGAAAAACCAATGCCTTTTTGATGGCGCTTCTTAATTTTTGCTAGACTATGAAACTCACAGTACAAACAGGCCAGGATAACCCTGTTTTGCGCACAAAATCAACACCCATAAAGACTACTGAATTGCACCTCTTTCGCCCCCTCGGTGATGCTATGCTGGCGTACATAAAAAACCCGAAACACAAGGGTATATGACTCGCAGCACCTCAGGTAGGCACAAATAAGCGGATAATCGTGGTAGGACTGCCCACAAAGCGAGATGATGACCAATATTCTATCATTCTCATGATAAATCCCGTCATAACGACCAGATCAGCAGAAACTGATGTAGATGAAGAGTGATGCCTGAGCCTCCCTGGACTCACGGGAAATATCGAGAGATCAACATCAGTAGTCCTAGAATGGGTTGATATAAAAGGGAAAAAGATGAAAAAAGCCATATCAGGATATGGTGCTCGGGTGATACAGCATGAGGTGGACCATCTCGATGGTGTGATGATTTGTGACAAATTCTTGAAATAGTTAAAAAATAATGTTATGATGTGTCAAGAATATGAATTCTGACGCAGACATACTGATAAGGCTCGAGCACGAAAACAAAAAACTTCGTGAAAAACTCACTATTGCAGAGCAGTGGATAGGGAGAGAATTGTCCGAAACACACTTCAGAAAGATGAAGTCAGAGACAACAAAAAGTACGCGAATTGACCTCTCAGAGACAGACGCGGAAGTAGAGAAGAGATTTGAAAAATACTTCTGAGAAGTGTATGCGCAACTAGGGCATAAAAATAGAGAATTATTGAGAGAATCAGAGACAAATTTTTCATACTTAGTGCGACAAAAAGAACTCGATGGACTCATAGTGACCAACGCATACCAAAGAATTCTAGAAAATATATTTGAAGAACATATCACAAAACATTTTCGAGAAGAAAACAAAAAAGGACGGGTGCAGATGACAAAAAACGATATCCTCGAAAAAACACTCTACAAAGTCATAAAAAGCGATTTTCACCTCTCTCTCGGAAAGATATATCTCATATTAAAAAGATGACTAGAGGAAAAACCTGGCGGTCTGGTGGAAATTTTCCGTACCTCAGTAGAAAATCATCCCCTCTATTCTGTCATCAGTAATGGAGATTTTTGGGAATATTTTACCGATATCATTGAGACGCACGCTTTCGGAGAAAAGCGACACGCAGGGAAAATAACACTCAAAGACGCACGATTTTTACGAGAAAAAATCACAGGAAATTTTGAAAAAGAAGGTTTTTTGAAGATTATTCTGGAGCATCTTAGCTAAAAATCCACCTCTTTTCTCTTTTCTCTTTTCTCTTTTCTCTACTATAGAGGAATGCCTATTATTCTCGGTATAGATCCTGGTACGACTGATGTTGGCTTCGCGGTAATAGAATTATCGAGAAATTCGCGTACTATACTCACCTACGGCGTGATACATACCACTCCGAAAATCCCTCAAAGTGAAAAGCTCGTAGAAATAATGCACGACCTCAAAGATATAATCGAGCAGTACAAAGTCACACATGCCGCCATTGAGAAACTCTTCTTTTCAACCAATCTCAAAACCGGTATTGATGTTGCCCAGAGTCGTGGAGTCGTTGTTGCTGTGATAGCCGAGTTGGGCATACCCATAGTCGAATACACACCTCTGCAGGTAAAAAAGGCTCTCTGCGGAAACGGGAAAGCCGAAAAAAAACAAATAGGGCGAGCCGTACAACTCCTCTTCAAGCTCGATACCATACCAAAACCTGACGATGCAGCAGATGCTCTCGGTATTGCCTATGTGGCCTCTCTTCAGTATACTCTCAATTAATCTATGTTCATCGATACACATTCACATCTCTATCTGGGCGAGCTACAGAATCATATTCCAGAAGCAATCCAAAATCTGCGAAATGAGAATTTCTCCCACACTATCCAGATTGGCACAAGTCTGGAAACGTCGCAAATCTGTATCGATTTATCAGAGAAATATGATATTGTCAGGGCGACAGTAGGCATACACCCCTGTGAAGCACAGGATATAGATACAGGAGAAATACCTAAACAAATGAAAATTCTCGAAAAAATGATTCAAGAAAACAAGTCTGTTGTCGGTGTCTGAGAGATAGGATTTGACCATTATCATCTATCGAGAGATCTCGCGGAAGCAGAAAAACAAAAGGCACGACAAATAGAATGGTTCCATACACAAGCAAAAATAGCAAAAAAATACAACCTCCCTGTCGTCATACATACGCGCAATTGCGCTCTACTGACGCTCGAAGAATTACAGAAATCGGGATTAGAAAAATTCGTAGTACATTGTTTCAGTGAGGACTGGGCATTTGCAGAAAAAATATTTGAACTCTCTCCCGAAACAAAATTAGGCTTTACGGGGATACTCACCTATACAAAATCTCTCTCAGTGCACGATGTTGCAAAAAAAGCACCACTAGATCGTATCATGATTGAGACAGATGCGCCCTATTTGATACCCGAAAATCTGAAATGAAGTGTCCCATATTGTGAGCCCGCACATTCCAAATATGTCTACGAAAAACTCTGTGAACTGCGGAGTGAATGAAAAGAAGAAATAGAGGCAGCATTATGGGAAAATTCCTTGAAATTTTTTAACCTTTAATATATGTACACAAAAGTCTTTGTTTCCCTCATGATACTCCTTTTCTTGCTCGGAATACTTTCTGGATGTATTCTCTATTTCTGATTGGATCCAACCTATAGACCAACAGTATCAATTATCATGATTGGTATATCGTTTGTCCTCACTGCTGGTTCTCTCATGGGATTATTTTTGCTCTTGTGCAAAAAAATTGCCACTCGTGGGTTCCTCTACCCTATCTCTGCTTTCCGTGCATTTAGACATGGTATACTGATAGCCCTCTTCATAGCAAGTACCTATATTTTCTCCCTCTACAATGTCCTGTCTTTATTAACATGATTATTGTTATTCTGTATCATTTTTCTCCTGGAAATTATATTGACGAAAATAGAAGTTTCATAGACTATATTTCATGCCTATAGTCCATATACACCGACTCGGTGATACGACATCATCATTGACAGCCTGATCAGCTATCCAGAAGGATGACGGGATTAACTTCATCTGCCTGTGTCATGCCAAAAATGACACTCTCACAGACAGCATTCACAGAATGTGCACAGACTATATAGTCGACACGCACATCACTCGCGATAACGCAGTACATATATTCACAGAAATACTCGAAGAAATCAATCACAGTCTCAATACTCTCTACCTCCAACACCAGAAAGCAGATGTTTCAGTTTTTCTAGGTCTCCTAGTTGATAATCATCTGCACTTTTCTATGTTTGGAAAAGAGCTCACTGGCATCATAGTTTCAGATAAAAATGTCGAAGATATCCTCAGCGATATGGACACAGGTGAAGGACATTTTGTGTACGACTCTCATGGTGATATACGAGAAAATGAGACACTCTATATATTTTCTCCAAAAATAGATAGCCATGTAATCGGCAATGAGTGCAGCAATCTCGGACACCTCCCAGCGACCGAGAGGCTCCAGCTCATCGGTGAGAGAATAGAGCGATCATATGTGACAGACGGTATGATCATCAGCATAGGTGAAGAAGGCGAACAAGTACAAAAAAAGGAAAACTGGAGTGCAGGAAAAATCCCCTCAAAAAAACACCCAAAAATACTCATGGATAATGTGGCCCAGGTGAGCAATAATGGTATCAAGAAAATACAGGATACTTTTGTGACACTCTCAAAAGAAACACAAAACTGGGTCATAATATCAGGTATACTCCTCAGTGTCATACTCCTCTATCTCGTCATCACTTCGCTCATTCGGTCACAATATACAATATTTGTACCACAGAAATACAGAGACATGGTCGCAGAAGCACGGGTCAATCTCGACGATGCAACTCGCATGATAGATCAGCCAGAAAATTTCTGACCAGCAGTGACGCGTGTCCGAGAAATCATACAAACAGTGAAGACAGCTGATGTACTCAAGGTCGATGTTGCCCAACTGGAAAATGACATAGCTGTTCTCGAGAAAGCGGTCAACAAAGTGACTTCCCTTCGTCCAGAGGATTATGTAAATATATACACCTTTACAAAGACGACCGATTCTCTGCCATTTTCGATTCATTCCTATGAGACAAAGCTCTCCCTCGTGACAACGGATACTATAATATGACCATTCTCACCAGGAGAATCACCAAAAGAATACCCAATACCAAATGGTGAAAAATACACTTTCTCAGATGTAGACAGCGAATGAAGAATCTACATGGGGACCGATAAAGATAAGATATACATATACGATAAATGAGTCTACAATGTCCAAAATATACAACAAGTAGGTGGATGGGACAAGGCTCTGGATATCAGCATTTACAATTCAAATATATACCTCCTCGGGGCTGATAGAAAACAAGTCTACAAGCACCGTCGTCAATCTGAAAACACTTATTCAGGGCGTAGCTTTGTCGTAGCTGATACCCAGTCAAAACCAATCATAGATATGGACATAGACGGCAGTGTCTGGTTCCTCTCTGGAAGCGGAGAAAATATAGGAACAGAAAAAATACTCACTGCGCCAAAATACGAACGAAGAACTATCACGATAAATAGCCTTGGGATAAATACATTCCAAAACTTCACACCTGAAACAACAAAAATGTATACAGGTGAATCCTATCAAGAAATATTTATCCTCGCTGATAATCGAATCTGGGTATTTGTCCCATCATCTCGTCGATTCAATGATGTCAAATTTATGACCTACATAGGGCAGATTGATGTACCAAACATTATCATCACCGATATAGCAATAGAGCAGGACGGAGATGTGAGGAAGATATACTTCGGAAGTCCGAAGAGTGGAATATTCTCAACAAAAATCACTGTAAAAGACAACAAGATACACATCCTCCCTTCTCAATAAAATCATGTTTCCAATAGAAGCAATTGTCCTCAGGAAAATCCGTATAGATGATCGCCGCATGGTACTCACATGTTTCTCGAGCGAATATGGGAAAATCGATATTTTTCATCGTGAAACGCCCAGCATGACTCGTCTTGATACGCTGTCCCACTTTACAGGGCAAATACGGACAAAAGAACACAATACTCTCTCGAGTATCTATCGGACGACATCGTTTACCCCAACAGGAAACTACGATCTCTACGACCTCGCAGGATGGTCAGTGTCCATACTCTACACACTTCTCCCTCTCGGACTTCCCTATCCGAGACTTTTTCAGGTGCTGAAGTCAATTACCATCAACCACGCGACCTGTCACCACGATATCCTCCTCTTCCTCGTCCAAACCTGCCGAGACTTCGGTATCGTGCAATGTAGTCTCAGTGACTATACAACCCTATTACAAGATGAAAACGGACAGAAACAAACGAGACAAGACATAGAACAATGGATAACTGCGTACAGAGCTTCCTAAAAATACACAAGAAGAGATTTGCATTCTCATTGTTTTCTTTATAATCGGCACATATTACTTTTGACTTTTTTCTCTTTATGCACACAGGAAATATAAAATCTATCATCGGTGTCGTCATCGATGTCGAGTTTAGCGAGGGATACATCCCAAATATTTACGATGCACTCGAAGTACAATCAGAACCAAAAATCATACTCGAAGTCCAACAGCAACTCGGTGATAACACTGTCCGAACTATCGCCATGAATCCCGTGGATGGTCTCCAGAGAGGACTCGATGTAGTAGCTCTCGAATGACCTATATCTGTACCAGTTGGTGAAGAAGTACTCGGCCGTATGTTCAATGTCCTCGGTCAGCCAATTGATGAAAAACCAGCTCCAAAAACAGACAAAACAGCTCCGATTCATAAAGCAGCTCCTGCCTATGATGAACTCACGACTCAAGCAGAAATCTTTGAAACGGGTATCAAGGTCATCGACCTCGTCGCTCCTATGCTCAAGGGTGGTAAAGTGGGTCTCTTCGGAGGTGCGGGTGTCGGGAAAACAGTCATCATGCAAGAACTCATCCACAATATCGCATCAGAACACGGCGGATACTCTGTAGTAGCAGGTGTCGGTGAACGAACTCGTGAAGGAAACGATCTCTACCATGAGATGAACGATTCTGGTGTTATCGATAAGACCGTCATGGTCTTCGGTCAGATGAACGAAGCTCCAGGTCCTCGTGCACGAGTTGCCCTCACTGGTCTCGCAATGGCTGAGCACTTCCGTGATGAAGAAAAACGAGATGTCCTCCTCTTCATCGATAATATCTTCCGATTTACTCAAGCAGGTTCTGAGATTTCAGCCCTCCTCGGACGAATCCCATCTGCTGTAGGATACCAGCCTACTCTCGCAACAGAGATGGGTACTCTCCAAGAACGAATTGCTTCGACAAAAAATGGTTCTATCACCTCAGTGCAGGCAGTCTATGTACCAGCAGATGACCTCACAGATCCTGCTCCGGCAAATACATTTGCCCATCTCGACTCTACAGTCGTTCTGAACCGTAGTATTGCTGAGCTCGGTATCTACCCTGCGGTCGACCCACTTGACTCTACTTCGACAGTTCTCACTCCACAGACAGTCGGTGAAGATCACTATACAGTCGCTCGTGCAGCTCAGAAAATCCTCCAGAGATACAAAGAACTCCAGGATATCATCGCCATCCTCGGTATGGATGAGCTCGGAGAAGATGACAAAATAGCCGTCTCTCGTGCTCGTAAAATCCAGAGATTCTTCTCACAACCATTCTTCGTCGCTGAACAATTCACTGGTACTCCAGGTGTGTATGTCAAACGAGAAGATACAGTCAAAGGATTCCAAATGATAGTGAATGGTGAGCTCGACCATGTCCCTGAGAAATACTTCCTCTACAAAGGAAACATCGACCAAGTCATCAAAGATTTCGAAGAAAGCCGAAAGGAAGCTGTAGCTGCTTAATAATTATTATGGTTTTTCCAGAAGAGAACATAGCATATACACAGAGTGTGGTAGAGGATAGTTGGGATTTGATTCACCCAGACATAGCAAGATTACTATTAGAATGAAAAATAAAGGTCAAGACTAGAGTTATCACAGTAGGAGAAGAAAGAATCTATGCAAAAGTAGAAACAGAGTTAGGAAGATTGATACCAAACACAGGAGGTCTAAAACCAGTTCATCGATGGGGTACAATACCAGCATACAACTGCAAAGACTTGGGCATACCCGGACAAAGATTGAATGGAAAAATTCCAATGATTCCACGGGTAAGAGAAAAATGGACAGGAAAAATGTGTAAATTTAGAGATTTAGTGTATCCGGATGTAATCGCTTATACAGAGTCACCTGAAACAATCACAGATGTACATGAGCAAGTAGAAATTGTTTTCCCTTCTGGTGGTCCACCATCCGGTAAATGGAAAAATATGAAATTTGAGGAAATCACAGAAAAAGTAAGACAAGAAAACAGATTACTGGTAAAGAAAATTATAGCCGGATCGTAATTCATAATTCATTTTTATGCTCTTCTCTCTCATCTCAACAAATAAAAAAGTCCTCGATAAAACCGAAATAGAATCGGTCATTATTCCGACGATAAATGGTGAAATCCAGGTACTTCCACACCATCTCCCTGTTCTCGGTGTTACACAGCCTGGTATCCTCCGTGTCCAATACATAGGTCGTGAAGTGAGCTATGCTCTCGGTGCTGGTATCTATGAAGTTGACGGCGAAGGCGTCCGCGTTATCGCTGATATGGTCGATAATGGTGAGAATATCAGTGCAGAATCTATCGCACAGAAAAAAGAAGAAGCCGCAGCTTTTATGGCACAGGCTCGAAAAGACGGTCTCCAGAACTCTGCTGAATATCTGGCAGCAGAAGAAGAGATACTCAAACAAACAGCACTCGAACAACTCGCAAAGCGCGGTTAATTGTTGCGAAAAATCTAAAAACTCTTACATTCCCCTCATGAGCAAAGACTATTATTCTATACTCTGATTAGAGCGAAATGCCTCTGCTGAAGATATAAAAAAAGCATACAGAAAAAAAGCTATGGATTCTCATCCAGATAGACATGGATGAGACAAAGGGAAAGAAGATGAATTCAAATCTATTAATGAAGCCTACGCTGTCCTCTCTGATGCCCAGAAAAAAGCTCGCTATGACCAATTCGGCTTAGCTGAATGAGGCAATGCTGGATTCGGAGGGATGGGAGGATTTGATTTTGGTGATATAAATGTCGAGGACATATTTTCATCTGTTTTTGGGAATATGGGAGGATTTGGTGGTGGTGGTCGTCGTCAGCAGCGAGATGACGGAGGTGAGGATGTACAGAAAGAAATTCACATTACATTTGCAGAGAGCTACGCTGGCGTCAAAAAAGAAATACATTTTGATAAAATGGTCAACTGTGAGAGCTGTCACGGGCACGGTACAAAAGATGGCAAAGAAGCAAAAAAATGTCCGACCTGTCATGGGTCTGGCTATGTATCACGAGCGACGAGAAGTATATTTGGTATGATGCAACAGACTCTCGTCTGTGACACTTGTGGAGGAGAGGGTGTGATAATTGAACACCCCTGTAAAGAATGTAGTGGTAAAAAAAGAGTAAAGAAAAAAACAGAGCAATCTATCGATATACCTGCTGGAATCGATGATGGTATGACCTTGCGGATAAACGGTGAGGGACACGCTGGCAAACACGGATCTGGTGATCTCTATATCAGCTGTCGTGTAGACCAGACACATGAAAATCTAATGCGCCAGGGCAACAATATACACACGACGATCCATATCAGCCCTGCTGAAGCAGTCCTGGGTATCAATAAGAAAATAAAATTCCCACTCATAGGGGAACGGGAAATACGCATAGCAGGTGGTACTCAGCACGGAAAAAAAATTCAGATATCAGGTGATGGAATGCCACACATTGGTAAAAAATGACGAGGTGATCTCATCATCACTCTGGAGGTATTAATCCCTGGTAAAATCTCAAAGGAAGACAAAAAACTCTACGAAAAAATACTAGAAAATCAGGAAAATTAGTACTTCACTTCTTCTACTTTTATATAAATTCTATCCAGAGAGTTAGGGAGTTTATTTGCCCAAAAAGGCGTCAGACGAATATCGATAGATTTGATATACGGATGATTGAGAAGCGTTTTCTCAGCCCTTTCCGTATCAGAGTCAAGTAGGTCTGAGAGAGTATTTTGAACGGTTTTCTGTCAGGCACTACTCGAAAAATCATACAGAACCTGTACAGGTATGCGTGCTGTTGCCTTGATACTCCACGGCTCTTCAGTCCTAGTGAGTACCTCTATGATATCCGGCGGTGTACGAGAGATTTCTACGAGTGATTCTGTATTTTCGAGGAGATGATTATGGGCAGCGCTGAGAAGTATATTTCTAAGTGTCTCGACATGATAGATATAGATCATGAAGTCTCCTCTTCCAGAAAATGTCACCTGTCGCACATGGTCACCTATGGCCACATCTGATTCCATCACGATATCCAAATCTCGGATAGCCTCTGGGATAGGGATTGGCATAAATTCATCGGATATTCAAAATTTATCCACGAGAGACTCTCTTGCATTTTGAATCAGCTGGTCTCGAAAGACTTTCGCTATACGAGCATGTTCTTCCTGAGTGAGAACATTTTTGAATACATCATCTCATCATCGGAAATCACTCAGAGCAGTAATAATCAAATCTATGCGATCCTCTTCTGGCAGTCCTGGAAAAGTAAGCACCGTATCCTGAGCAATATTTCATTTCTTGCCCATAAGTACTCCATCGCTTCAGACAGCATCAGCTATCACAGAAACGGTCGTTTCACCCGGTTTAGATCCATCTGATGCAGGGATATCCACCCATTCTTCTGTGCGAAATACGAGGGTATCGACGACAACACGAGTCTGTGGTTTTATTTTGAATGATTCAAGTCCTGAATTCATAATTTTTATACTACCCCGGGCTCGTGCCAGAGTGGTGAGGTCATAGGTATTTACATTGTAGGTTTTCTTGAGCTCAAACGGAAGTATAGTCTTCTTGACGGGTATCTGAAGAGGATCATTCATATTTTCTTCGAGTACAAATGTCACATTTCTCACAGCATTTTGGACACTAGCCTGAGGGGTGATGATGATAGCAGCATGTGGAGTGGTGAGACTCACTATGCCCACCATCAGGAGGAGTATGATGACAATACCGATAACGAGCATATACCACGACGAATGCTTCACAGAAAATACATCCGTACGAGGCTGAAATTTCTTTGAAAGAGTAATAGTTCGCGATATAAAGCGGATGATGTAAAAACGGATATAGTCAAAAACTGAGAGATTTTCCTGTATAATTTGATAGCCCTCTGGCAATATCCTATTCATCTCCTGTATAGTAGAAAAAACTCGATAACCCGACTGTTTGAGAATTTTCTTTATACGACTATCTCGACATATAAAGACAAAATTACCGTGAGGAAAAAGCTGACGGAGAATTTGGATATGAAACCATCCAACGGCAGTATTTTTTGATACGACAATGGTTAGCTCTTCTTCTGATTCATGGAGAATGTCGATGAGGAGAGAAAAGTCTGAGGATGTTTTCCAATTAATGACCTTCATGGGGAGAGAAAAAAACAGAACGAACGAGAGCGAGAAGCGGATGTGGATGAAGTGTGAAAAGCGGATCAAGTGTATTCCAATAGTGCAGCCAATGTTCATTTTGATCTGCGCCAATACGACGCATCGTAGCATTTTTCTGTATCCAAGGAGATAGTGCTCCTCTAGAAGCAATATCTGCTATGATTCCTGCAGGTCACTGACTGGACACGCTATACTCTGTAAAACTCCATTGCAGATCAAATCGCTCAAATAAAACTCGCAAATTGGCTGTCAAAAATGTCTGATACTGAGACCACTCTGGGATATCAGTGAGCTGGCTAAATTCACCCCCCATGAGGAGAGATTCCCTCTCAAGTGGAGAAAAATATGATTCAATTTTCTGATCAATAAATTGCCAACCAAACGGAATGGTCTGTATCTCCTGGACATGTTTGCCGAGGTGGAGAATGACAGTCGTCGAATCATATCCGAGATGAATATGCAGGTGATTTTCGAGAAATGTTTCTTTGTTACAGAGGTGATTGAGAAATACACACGGCAGAGGCACACAAGTGAGGAGTTTATGGCCCGATGCTCGAATACTTCGAGATATGCCATCGAGGAGCATCTGACTTCCATAAAAAAATAGACAACGCATCGTGATATGTGAAGCATTTTTCCCGAGAGGAAATGTATAGTGTTTTTTGTCGAGAGCGAGGTGAGAGAGAAATATTGAGATGAGTTTTCTATCCGAACCATAATATCAATAGTCTTCTTCCCAGAGTCTTTTTGCTTGATTATCAGACTGAAGTAAGAGTTTGCCCGCATACTCATCGAGCTCCTCGAGATGCACGGGCTCATTGCTATCCTCACGAGTGAAGGTATACCCAGTTGAAGTGGTAAGTGACTCACCATTATCGAGAAAGACACAGACTTCTTCGGGTATTTCTCCTAACTTTTCACGGAGCTGATCACAGCACTGTGAAAAATGCTGTTCAAAAACCTTTGGATGAAATTCTCGTTTCTCTGGTGGGAAAAAACTCCTCACACAATACTGTAAATGGGGAA
Source organism: Candidatus Altimarinota bacterium (assembly GCA_041308705.1). Lineage (GTDB taxonomy): Bacteria > Patescibacteriota > Gracilibacteria > BD1-5 > JAGOOR01 > JAGOOR01. Next base: position 5,761 of record JBFZBA010000078.1, on the reverse strand, counting down.
CTCTTTTTTCAAATTTTAGCACTCACACAGTCAGAGAAAAATGGTCATAGTCAGCAACGAGATAAGACTGATCGTCTTGGAGGAAATTGGTACGAAACATAGAGAGCTATACAGGAAATCACATATCACTCATATGACTCTCTTTCCCGACACGACTCAGATATTCACGGGCTTCTTTTATCTTTCCTTGGGTGAGGAGGGCAACTCAGAGATCCTCCATAATGAGTATATCGTCTGGAGCTATCGTGAGAGCACGCTCGAGGAGGATGACTCACTTCTTTACATCGCCTGTCATGGTGTATGCCCATCCGAGATTACGGAGAACTTCAGGATTATTGGGACTTTTTTGATTTGATTCTTCGAGATTTTTGATTGCCTGTTCAAAATCATTGCGTATCAGTGCCATATATCAGCGGAGATAGAGGCCTGTAGAGGATCCAGATTCGAGTTTTTCTGCATAATTAAGGGCTTTCTCAGCACGAGCATACTCACCCTCATATATATATACATCAGCTAATTCTTCATATAACTCATATCTGTGGGGATATCGAGCTATAGCTCCCTCTACCATAAGACGAGCCTCAGAATAGCGTTTCTGAGCCTTAAGCCTCTCTACTTCATCAATGATGGGGAGTTCATGATTCATACTCTCAATTATAGGAATTTTTTATTGAGCACAAACATTATTCGGGTTGATTTTTTATCATCCTATTCTCTTCCCTTCTACTTCAGCTATCTTCTTACCATCGACCTTCAGAGCAAGCTGCCCACAAGCTGCATCTATATCATCACCCATCGTGTATCGCACCGTGGAAGGAACCCCACGTTCTTCGAGTACTTTTTGAAACTTCTTGATTATCAGTGAAGGTGTGGGCTGCATATCATTTCCCATGATACCTTCTCATGCATTATAGGGGATGAAGTTCACATGACCGAGACGATCCTGCATGAGGTCAGCGAGCTCATAGGCGTACGAGAGCTTATCTGTGACTCATTGTATCATGATATATTCATAGAAAATCCTCTTATTCGTCTTCTCCACATATTCGTCCAGTGTTTTCATGAGGACATCGAGAGGGTAGGTGTTATCCACAGGCATGATACTGCGACGAGCCTCGTCATTGGGTGCATGAAGTGATATAGCGAGACTCACTTGAGGGTGATCGACCATGAGTTTTTTGATACCAGGAACGATACCACAAGTAGAGATAGTGACGCGTCTCTCGGAGAAATTGAGAAATTTGGGAGCGCAGAATATCTCGAGAGCCTTGTTGACCTCAGGATAATTGAGAAATGGCTCACCCATTCCCATAAAGACGATATTTCTGAGCTGTAGTTTTTCTTTTTTGAGATGATGAATAGCAATCATGACCTGCTCGACAATTTCCCCGACAGTGAGATTACGAAGCAATCCGAGCTTCCCTGTTGCACAAAATGTACACGCCATAGGACAACCCGCCTGACATGATATACAAAGAGTATTACGACCAGAGAGGTGTCGCATGATGACACATTCGATATGCTTATCATCATGGGTATCGAGGAGGAATTTCGTGGTCTGACCATTCGCAGAAGTCGTCACATGACTGACGGTGAGTATGTGTTGAGTAAATTCGGTTTTCAGCGCATCACGCAGTGTGGCGGAAATAGTACTACATTCAGAGAGGTCTTCGACCAGATCCTTGTACAGTGCTTGATAGATTTGATTGACGCGAAAGGTCTTCTCTCCTTGTTCTTCCAGGAATTTCTTGAGTGCTATGTTATCGTAGATAGATTGCATATTTTCCTGGATTGTAAGAGAAATACATGAATTGACAACTAGAAGAAAAAATAATTTTGCAATTTACCTCTTTTGTATATAGTAGCCTGCGTTCGGGTGATTAGCTCAGTTGGTTAGAGCACCTGCCTTACAAGCAGGGGGTCGAAGGTTCGAATCCCTCATCACCCACCATTCTTCGCTCTACGAGCTACGAATGGCACGCCACTTCTTCGAAGAATTAAAGCCATTAGTAGAACGAGTAGAGTAGCGAAGAATGCCCTGCATAGCTCAAATAGAGCGACGCATGGGCTTTTCTTTAAATCGTTGTTATGTTTTATGTATACATTTTGCAGAGCATGGAACATGCTGAACAAATATATACTGGTTTTACAGAAAATTTAAAAGAAAGAATCGAAGATCATAATGGCTGAAAATCGCCACACACAAATAAATTTAGACCCTGGAAAATACTGTACTATAGTGCTTTTGAAACAAAACAGAATGCTCTAGATTTTGAAAAATATCTAAAAACTTCATCTGGCATAGCCTTCAGAAATAAACGACTTATCAATAAATAAGTATGTACCTCCTTGCTTTCGAATCCTCCTGCGATGACACCTCTGTAGCGCTCCTGCGAGACGATGTGCTCCTCTCTATGCACACACATACACAGTTAGAGCATATACAGACTCTCGGAGTCGTACCAGAAGTGGCGGCGAGGCTTCATGCTGACCATATTTTTGATTTGATTACAGAGGTACTGAGTGATGGTGGAATTCAACTCGATGCCATAGATGTGTTTGCTGCGACGAGCGAACCGGGATTGGTGCCCTCTCTCCTCATTGGAAAGACAGTAGCAAAGACTCTCGCCATAGCTCATAAAAAACCTCTCATATGGGTGAATCATATCGAAGGTCATATATTTTCACTCCTCCTCGAGAGAAAGATGGAGGAGCTAGAATTTCCAATGATTGTTCTCTCTGCTTCTGGTGGGCACAATGATCTCTTTTTCTGGAAATCCCTTTATGAAATAGAGAAAGTGGGCAGTACTGTCGATGATAGTGCAGGTGAGAGTATGGACAAGGTCGGACGAAGTCTCTGACTTCCATTTCCGGCAGGTCGATACATCGATGAACTCGCTCAGAAATATGATCCTGCGATTCATAAAAATATCCCCTCATTCCCTCTCGTGCTCCCTGAATGAAATCTGAATTTCTCATTTTCTGGACTCAAGTCTGCAGCACTCAGGGAAATAGAACTGAGAATAAAGAAAACATGCCCCCTTGAGAAAGGGGGGAAGGGGGGATTTTTGAGCGAAACGGACCTCATAGAAATCTCCTACGGATACCAACACATAATAACAGAAATACTCTCAAAACGCCTGATAGAAGCTCAGAAACAAACAGGGGCAAAAAGTATCGGTCTCGTTGGGGGTGTGAGTGCCAACTCTGCTCTACGAGAAATCATGGAAAAATATTCACAAGAAAAAACTATACCCTACTACACACCAAAATCCATGAAATACTGTGGCGATAATGCTGCCATGATTGGGATGAGAGCGTATTGGGAATCTAGAAAATCTTCGTAATTTTTTCTACAATCTCTTCCTGGTACTTCTCATCCAATCCCTCAAATAATCCTGCTACAGCACTTTCTATCATCATCACAGTGGCATCGTCTTTTGGGATTCAGCGAGCTCGGAGATAATAGAGTTTTTCGTCAGAGACTCGCTCGATGCGAGCCGCATGTCACGCCTCGACATCATCAGAATGCACGAGCAGTGATGGGATTCATCGGATATTTCCTTTTGACCCCAAGAAGATATTTTCTTCGAGGATATGTCCCTTCACTTGAGAAATATTCGCATCTATCTGCACCGTGCCATTGAGCTCAATAATTCCAGATTCTCCCACGAGTGAAAGGATATGAATATTGCTGACTGTATGCGAGGATTGGAGAGTAGAATGTATTGTGGTTGTAAGTTTCTCATCCGCAGTAGCGAGGAGGAGTATACGCACGATACTCTCTCCCGATTGAGTAATAAATTGGAGATTGTATGTATTTTGACCTGAGATAACACCATACCATCGGAGCTTTGTATTATTTGAAATGGTCACTTCCCGAGAAAGTCCATCTGTATGAGTCTGATCGTAGACGGTCACTTCCCCACCCTGGTCGAAGTGAAGTTCCAAGTCCGATGTTTCATCTATGAATAATAAATCCTGCATTTTTTCTTTTTTAATTCTTAATTTTTAATTAAAAAATTAAACATACACAATCGTGGATGTTAATTTTTTCATGATTTCTTCGTTCACATAGCCTGTCGCGAGTATAGTTTCAATATCGGCTACCAGTGTCTCCTCAGTAGCATAATCTGGAATAATAACATTAGCTATTTCGACTTCTGGAACACCCCTCTGGCCTGATTTTCTTATCATCTCTTCATTTTGGTCAGCATGGCTGAGGACATCAATAGTTTCATACACATGCCCAGCCTCATCGAGGAGAGAGAGAAGTCTGATACAGAACGGACAAGAAGGTTTGATATAGATTTTCATATGGGAATGAGTATAGTGAAAACAAATTTTTGGAAAGAAAAAGAAAAATCCTCCATTTTTAATTTTGCACTTTTAATTTTTAATTAAAAAAATGCGCGCCATTTTTTTAGAAAACATCCGTTCGCTCAATAATGTCGGAGCCATCATCCGAACAGCCGATGGAGCATGATTTGACCGTGTCATCTGTGTCGGCTATACCCCCACTCCACCCAGGAAAGAAATAAGCAAAACCGCTCTGGGTGCAGAAAATTGGGTACCATGGGAATATTATGAAAAAATAGAGGACGCCATAGAGACCTATAGAAAGCTCTGATGTACTATTATAGTGATGGAAAAAAATGAAAAAAGTACTTCCCTCTTCGAGCTAGAAAAGAACCTCGCAATTGCTCTCGTGATGGGGAATGAACTCGAATGAGTGAGTGAGGCTGCACAAAAAATGGCAGACCATATCTGTCATCTCCCTATGCTTGGGAAAAAAGAATCTCTCAATGTCGCCGTTGCGGCAGGAATTGGGATGTATCATTTTGTCGACTAAAACTTGCAAAATAGGGCGCTATGCATAAGCTCATAGGTCTATGACTGCAAAAATATTCGTCGTACCCACTGACACATGTATTGGTATAGGCTGTCGTCTAGACGATCGTGAATGATACGACCTCATCTATACACTCAAATGACGAAACAATAAAAAACCACTCGCAATAATCGTACCAACATGGGACGATCTTCTTTACGAAACAACCCTCACACCTTCGCAGATAAATTTTCTGAAGACTTATAAATTTCCTTTTACTATTGTTTGTGAGATTCGTGACGACTTTCGTGATGAGTATCCTTTGCTCGATGATATTCAGTACAAAACTGTAGGATTCAGAGTAGCAGAAGCGTGTCTATCACCAGAAACAATGAGCTATATACGATCTCCCCTCTTCCTTACTTCAGCAAATAAATCAGGGCAAGAGGAATGCAATACAGTCGATGAAGTCAATAATGTTTTTCGTGACAATATTGATGTTTTAAAGATACTTCCCGGTACAGCTGGAAAACAGCCTGCTAGCAATGTTATTCAACTCGTATGAACTACCAACGAACTCAAATACATCAGAAAAAACTATCCACTCAAGTAAAAGCAGCTCTTGCTGGAATTCTCTTACTGATATTCGGATTTTTCTGGATATCGTGGACAGGAGGAATTCCAGTAAACCTCGAAAAAACACTCGTGATACCAAAGGGGTCAGCTCTTGCTAATCTCGATACGCTGCTCGAGGTAGATGTGAATAGTACGCGATTCAAGCTGTGGAAGATGTTTTTCGCACCTGACATAGTACTGCGATCAGGGATATTTGCTGTGCCAGAAGGTACAAACACGCTCGAAGAAGTCTTCGTAATGCTCAAAAACCCAACTCCAACAGAAGAAGAAATCACACTCCTACCCGGATGGCAT
>JBFZBA010000077.1:0-5998 GCA_041308705.1 Candidatus Altimarinota bacterium | reverse complement strand
ATATTCACTGGCCTCGAACAGCATACTCCAAAGCAATATTCTCTGGAAGAACAGTGATATATCGCTGAACTCATGCGAAACCAGAAGCTCGAAAAGATCATCAATGGTATCAATAAAAAATTTGGCAGGAGAACACTCACTCGTGGTGGTTCTGGCTCTATTGATTCGAGGTACATGAGTGAACACCTCGAGGCGAGCGCCCTTGATGAATATCAGAGAATAAAAGGATTTGTGGAGATGAGGGTTGGGTAGATGTCTGTGAGTTAAATATTTGACAAATTGTATAATATATTATTATGCAATTTATATGGTACGCAATAATCATCTTTTTATTTCCAGAGAGACAGATATGACTGACCTTCAGTCTACTCTCGACAATCATGGAGACTCTATCTCATATCTCAAGATAGCTTCTGCTCAAGTGAATCTTATAGATATAGAGCGGATATCTTCTATGGTGCGATGATCAGCGATTTCTGTCTGTATAGGGGGAGGTGTAGCAGAACGAGAATCAGAGAGACAATATTCATTCTCGCAGAGACTATTCGGAGAACATAAGAAGACTTTTCGTTCTCTCGCACAGCAATGAGTGACTGCTGTAGAGCTGCCAGTGAGCCTCCTGGAGGATCGAGAGATAACGCAATTGGCGGGAGATTATTTTGAGAAAAAAGTGGTAGAAGTCTGAGAGAAGACACGGTGTTTTCACGAACTCAATGCACCATCAGTGATGCTAGAGGGTGTACGAAAGGCCCAAGAATTCGGCGCTGATCATATAGTTCTTGAGTGAAGCCTCTACGGCGACTGCGGTATTTATCATCCCAGCACAGCACCAAACATACTTCTCGTGGATGAGCTCATGGAACAATTCACAGATAGAACGGGATGTATCATCGAATCACCACGGCAACAAGCTCAGGATATCTGGCGATCAGCTTTCTGACCAGATACTCATATCGGCAATATTGAACATTTTGACCATATTGATTCTCCACTGAGTATTGATTTCCCACCAAATTATTGGGATGAACTTCCGAACTTCAGAAAAAAAGCACAAGCCCTAGCAGAGTCTGGATGAGTTCCGTGGGATGATATAGCTCGAAATGAGGACCTCAACATCATACTAATTAATAACTTTCCATGATTGCTCTCTATTTCTGATACTGATTTGGAGCAATATATCAGATACCTGTACTCTACTTCAAGCGGTATGAACAGAATTATGCAAATCTTTCAGATATGATAAAAATATACTAATAATTACTATGTCTCTCGATCTACTCCCAGAATCATCTTCTACACCACGCAGAAGCATCTTGCCACAGTGCCTTGTCATGACTATGGCGGCACTGGCACTTGCTGCCTGTGATAGGGTTGAGACAGTTGAGTCATCACCATCTCCAGCACAGGCTCCGACAGCGGCTATCGTGGAGACACTCACTGATACGACATTTGCGACTCGTCATGCTCTTGCTCGAAAAGTCTATGAGGAGACTCTTGGTACTACGGGAGGAGATTTTTACACGAGAGGATTTCCTCGTGACGCAGGGCGCCCAACAGATTGGCATCTTCATCAGCTCGATGTAGGATTTGGTCCAGAGTGAGGCATACATATTGTCACAGTGAAACAAGAAGGTACAAAAACATATGTACATGATATGCTCGATGTTGAGGGTGATGGACGCGTTGATTTTGTTGAATCGACCATCTCTCGGCCCATCAAAATAGAGGGAACAGAGACGTCTATGATGCGCTCAGAGAAGTACTCCATAGTGAATAATAGGATATTTGACGCCTATGCTAATGCTCTCCAGCATTTTCTTCGAGTATTGGAAGAGGAGAAAAAGACTCAGAAAGCAGAATAGTATTTCAACCTTTCTTAATTTTCAACATTTTCCTGAAAAATCATTTGCCAGGAAAATATTTCTGAATAGAATGGAGGTATGAAAAAGTCAGAGACCGCATCTCCTGTTATCTATCAGACTCGCTCTGGCGCTCTCGAGCTTCGGGGGGATTTCCGTGAGGAGACACTCTGGGCGACACAGTCACAGATTGCGGAGTTGTTTGAGGTTCAGCGTCCTGCTATTACCAAGCACTTAAGGAATATTTTTGAGAGTGAGGAACTTGAAGAAGACCAAGTGTGTTCCATTTTGGAACATACTGCTGAAGACAAGAAGAAATACCAAACCAAACACTATAATCTCGATGCAATTTTATGCTAAAAACTTCTCTTGTTTCATTTGAATCACAAAATATCCGCAAGATATGGCATGAGGAGCGGTGGTTTTTTAGTATCATTGATGTGGTCGAGGCATTGACCGATTCAGACAGGCCTCGTAAATATTGGAATGATCTCAAAACAAAACTCTCAGAAGAGGGCTCCCAAATTGAACTGTCCGGAAAAATCGGACAGTTGAAAATGGAGGCACCAGATCGCAAAATGAGAGAAACAGACTGTGCGGATACAGAGACGCTCCTGCGTATTATCCAATCAATTCCATCCCCAAAAGCTGAACCATTCAAGACATGGCTGGCTCGTGTGGGCTATGAGCGCATGCAGGAAGTGAGCAATCCTGAGATTGCCCTTAATCGTTCTCGAGAGCTCTGGCAGAAACATGGTCGGAGCGAGAAGTGGATTCAGCAGAGAATGACAGGTCAGGAAACTCGAAACAAGTTGACCGACTATTGGTCCGATCATGGTGTCAATGAAGGTAATGAATTTGCGATTCTCACGAATATCATTCACGAAGAATGGACTGGAATCACCATCAAAACACACAGAGATATTAAATGACTCGCAAAGACTCACAATCTCCGAGACCATATGAGCGAAGAAGAACTCCTCTTCACCGCTCTTGCTGAGCTCTCTACCCGGCGTATCGCTGAGAGTATGGAGACCCAGTGACTTGAAGAAAATAAAATTCCCGCAAGAAAGTGATGAAAGATTGCGCACGATGCAAAAAAAGCACTTGAAGAAAAGACAGGAAAAAAGATAGTCACAGGAGCCAATTTTCTCCCACCGATAAAAAAACGAATCAAATAATTCTTCATTTTTAATTTTTAATTCTTCATTGTATGAAACCCCTCAATTCCAAACAACGAGATATCCTCGACTTCCTCCATGACAACCAGGAGTATACCACGACACTCATGGATATAGGTGAAGCAGTAGGACTCGACCATCCACAAAAGGTTCAGGACAAGATTGACCAACTGATTCGCTGAGGCTATATTGCCCGTACACCATTTGGTGGCTACCAAGTCTTGAAAAAATTTGATGAAACTGACCAGCTCATGATACCATTTTTCTGATACGCACAGTGTGGACACGCAGGGAAGAGTATTCTGGCCGAGTATCCTCGCAAGAAACTTGAAATCCACAAGAAGCTGGTCAATCAGTCGGAAATAGATCAGTACTTTATTACCCGTGCAAAAGGGGATTCGATGGAACCATTTATTCATTCCGGAGATTTCCTCCTCATCAAGGTACAAAGTGGCTACAATCCCGAGGATCAGGTGTTCGTGGTCCATAATGGTCTTCCAAAGATCAAAAAAGTCCTCAGGGATGGAGATACACTGGTACTTCGATCGTTTAATCGTGAATATGGAGACTTCATCGTCGAGCCAGATGATGACACTGAGATAGTGGGCATTGTGAAGGAGAGATTTCCCAAGGGGGCATTTTCGGTCTAAAAATATTTGACATTCATAAACTATTACAATACAATACATATTGTAACCCCTATTTTTATGCCTTCTACATCTTCCCATCCTGCAGCATTTATTGTTATATCACAAGAACAACTTGCACAACTAGAAGAAAACTATCCAGGACTCTGAGAAACAATGCAACAATTCCAGCAACAAGCATCAGATGCGCAAGTATCACAACCAACAGAGACGATACAAGCTCTCGCATGTCCTCCAGATATCTCACAGAAAGATGCTGCTGAGTTTGCAAAACTCGGTCTCTCCTATGAGACACGAGCAGACGGTGTCTGGCTCGCTGTCTACGAAGACTCTGAAACAAAGAAAAAGAGTAAATTCATCTACAATCCACAAGCATTTGTGAATGCTAATCCTCCAGAGAATACAACTTGGCAAAAAGACGGAATGATAGAACACGATGTAAAACTTGAAGGACTCAAATCAGTCTGGCACTTTAATAGAACTGGTGCAAATAGCTACGCACAACAACTCTCAGACAAGAATGTGAAACTCGCAGACAATAGTCTTGTCCAGACTATCACTTCCAAATTTGGCGGTCAAATGCATAAAGCTTTCGGTATCCCATTTACCTCGTGGTCTCGCTCAGTTGGTGGTCTCCATCGCGACGATGTGGGTTCCAATGCTGTCCTCTGGTTGGATGGGCATTATCTGGTTGTCTATCGTGATGGCGCTTGGGTCGACGTTGGCAATGAGCGCTATGGTCACGGTCTCTTTTTGATGGATACATCATCCGATACTTAGGTACTTAGATTCTTTGGTTTCTTTTTTCTCAGCAACAAATTATGGTCATGCATGAATGACTCCCTGTTTATCAGGAGGCGTATAGTATTCTTATAGAAACCTACATGATGACAAAGTGATTTTCAAAAGATGCAAAATATACCCTTGGGACAACCCTTCGCGAGAGTGCCTTTCAGACAGTGAGATATATTTCTCAAGCAAACGCAGTTTTTGAAAAATCAGATCGCAGAAACAAAATTCAACAAGCCATGAATACCCTTGAGGACTATCGTCTCGCCATGCGAATTGGTCATGATCTCCGTGAAATTCCTCTCAAGCGATTTGCAACTATGGCAGAAAAAGTAGAATCTACGAGCAAACAGCTGTTTGCTTGGCACAAAAGTATGTCTGAAAATATCTCCTAGGTATGGCCAGAGTTGTATCCGCTACGGCGGATGCGAGTGAGCCAGTATGTATCGACTATTCGTTGCAAAAAATCTCAACAATTTCTTGTAATACTCGCAAGATTAGAAATATTTTCGAACATTTCTCATCGAATTTTAGAATGGTACAAACATGGTCTCACTCAGATGGTGATCTCAATCGCGACAATGTGGGTCACAATGCTGACCTCTGGTTGGATGAGCATTATCTGAATGTCAATCGTGATGACGCTTGAGTCAACGATGGCAATGAGCACTATGGTCACGGTCTCTTTTTGCAGAATACTATGCACCTCTCCGATATATTTTAGGCATACTTTGACTGTCGCCGTCGCAAGAGACGGACATCCGAAGCTCTTCAATTTGAAGAACACTATGAGAAACACTGTCTCAAGCTTTACAATGAAATCACGGCATGAAGTTACCAGCCAGACGACTACAAACTCATCTATGTCACCGATCCTGTGATGCGAGAGATTTTTGTTCCGACTTTTCGAGATCGAGTTGTCCATCATTTACTTTCCAACTGGCTCCGACCACGATTAGAGGAGATATTCACATACGATAACTATGCAGGACGAGAGGAAAGAGGCACGCTCTTCGGTATTCGAAGGGCTGAAAAATTTATGCGACAGGCCACACACAATTTCCAGAAACCAGCGTTCGTTCTCAAGCTCGATATTGCTTCGTATTTTAGAAGTATTCCAAAAGAAGGATTGTGGGAAAAGCTGCAGTCCGTCATTCCATCCAAGTCCGAACAAAGCTTAGCGGAGTGAAGACGCGAGGTGGAATCTAGGTGAATTACTACGCGAAGCGAACAAAATAATTCTCAGGAAATAACGGATTTGTCTTACCGCCTGGATTCCGGATCGCAGATTTCCCTACTTCGTAATGGAAATCCTTGTCCGGAATGACGGGAAATAGTCTTCGCTGGAATGACGGAATCAAGAGAAAGAGAGAGAGAGCTTATAAATCTTTTGAAAATAGTTATTTTTCACGATCCGAGGACACATTTTTCAGGAACTATTCGCCCAGATTTTCCCAAACATAAATCCCTCTTCTCTGCACCATGAGACAGAGGACTACCACTCTGAGACCTCGTGAGTCAG
>JBFZBA010000076.1:0-3790 GCA_041308705.1 Candidatus Altimarinota bacterium | reverse complement strand
TTAGTTCTGTGAAAAAAGGTATGCTTAATTTGTTGCTCTTCGACAAGCCCAGAGGATTCATTTTGCGGTTGTAAACCATGAGCGAGCAAAGCGAGTCGAATGGTGCCCAGGAGAGGACTCGAACCGGAGATATGCCCGCAGGCATGTCGAGTGGCAATGGTGAGATTCCTCTCACTTGGTAGCTTCTGTGAAAAAAACTATACTTTTTATGGTGCCCAGGAGAGGACTCGAACCTCCACACCTTGCGGAACACGCTTCTGAAGCGTGCGTGTCTACCATTTCACCACCTGGGCTTAATTCTTAAAAAATGGTGTCCGCGGATGGGATCGAACCATCGACCTTTAGCTTAGAAGGCTACTGCTCTTCCACTGAGCTACGCGGACACATATATGAGGCAAGGTGATTATAGGAGTATTTGTATTCACGCAAGAAAAAACGCCCCTTTCGGAGCGTTTTCTAATGATATTTTTCTAGAGACCAAAGTCCTGAAGGAAGGCAACTACACCTTTTTTACGCATAGTTCGTATAGCAGCAGCAGAGAGTCTCAATCGGTAGACTATGCCATCGCGAGGATCACGGATTTTCTTATAAAAGAGATTGACCATGAAATTTCGTTTTGTACGGCGTACAGAATGAGAGACTTTGTTTCCACTTCCAGTGGTTTTTCATGTATAGACACAGATGCGTGGCATAAAAGGGAGGTAATAGAATTAGGCAGCCGCTACGATAGCGATATCCACACCAACTCCTGAAGGGAGATTGAGCTTCTGAAGAGTCTCGAGAGTCTCTGGAGTAGGTTCATTGATGAGGAGGAGCCGTCGGTGACGACGAATCTCAAACTGTTCACGAGCATTTTTGTTGACGAATGTTGATCGGTTGAGAGTGAATTTTTCGATTTTTGTCGGGAGAGGAATAGGTCCAACAGTTTGTGAACCTGTATCCTTTGCGGCACTAATGATCTTTTTCACAGCTTCATCAACAACACGGTGTTCAAAAGCCTTTACAGAAATCTTGAGAGTTTCCTTTCGAGAAGTGTTTGATACTTTTGCTTCTTTGAGAGGTGCTTTTTTTGCTGTAGTTTTAGCAGCTTCTTTCTTCGGAGCAGGTTTTGCTTTGGCTTTAGTAGCAGTCATAATTAGTCGAGGATTTTTGTAATAATACCAGAACCAACAGTCTTACCACCTTCACGAATAGCGAAACGGAGTTGATTTTCAGCAGCGATACCACAACCGAGTTCAACGACAAATTTGACGTTGTCACCAGGCATAACCATCTCGACACCAGCTGGAAGTTCGATAGAACCAGTCACATCAGTTGTTCGGAAATAGAATTGTGGTTTGTAACCCTTAAAGAAAGGAGTGTGTCGTCCACCTTCCTCTTTCTTGAGGACATAGACTTCAGCTTCAAATTTCTTGTGTGGCTTGATAGATCCTGGCTTAGCCATGACCTGTCCTCGCTCGATCTGTTCACGCTCGATACCTCGGAGGAGGAGACCTGCGTTGTCACCTGCTTGACCCTGATTGAGTGATTTCTTGAACATCTCAACACCTGTGACGATAGATTTCTGAGTATCACGGATACCGACGATTTCTACTTCATCATTGACCTTGACGATACCTTGTTCGATACGACCTGTAGCAACAGTACCACGACCTTTGATAGAGAACACATCTTCGATAGACATGAGGAATGGCTTGTCGAGTTCTCGTGTAGGCTCAGGGATGTAGCTATCGAGAGCGTCGAGAAGTTCACGAACACCTTTTGAAGCTTCTGGATCTGTAGGATTCTGGAGAGCTGTAAAAGCAGAACCACGAACTACTGGAGCGTTATCACCATCGAAACCATATTTTGAGAGAAGTTCACGAACTTCCATTTCAACGAGGTCTGTGAGCTCTGGATCAGCGATATCACACTTATTGAGGAATACGACGATACGAGCAACACCTACCTGAGATGCAAGGAGTACATGCTCACGAGTCTGAGGCATAACACCATCAACAGCAGAAACGACGAGAATAGCACCGTCCATCTGAGCAGCACCAGTAATCATGTTCTTGACATAATCAGCATGACCAGGACAGTCGACATGAGCGTAGTGACGGAGAGGGGATTCGTATTCTACATGAGAAGTTGAGATTGTAATAATCTTGTCTGAACCAGCACGAGCTGTACCACCTTTTGCGATGTCAGCATATGAAACAGCAGCATTACCAGAACCTACACCGACAGCGGTGAGAGCAGCAGTAAGGGTTGTTTTACCGTGGTCGATGTGACCGATTGTACCAACATTAACATGTGGCTTTGTTCTTTGAAAATCAGCCATAAGAGAAAAGTAAAGGAATTAAAAAGTAGGGGTATTATAGGGAAAAGAAGTATATTTCAAATGATTTTTTGATTACTTCTTCTTTTTCGTTTTTCGGACTTTTTTCTCGATGCGCACAAGTGCTGCACGGAGTTTCCGATGTCGTGATCATGAGAGGCGTACCATAGGAGGAAAAATTAATTTTTGATATAATTAGCAAGCCCCATCTTTTTGAGACGAGCGACAGCTTTGGCCATAGCATCAGCGAGCCATGCAGTTTTACCTTCATGTTCTTCGCGACGAACGAGTTTTTCGTACGTCTTTTTTGCATTTGTAATCTTATCACCAGTAATCGCACGGCGTTTACTGACTATATAGATTTTATTTCTGGGTCTTTTTCCTGAGCCTGTCATACAACGGAAGTTAAAAATAAAAGAGAAGATTTCTGCCCTTCGACATGCTCAGGGCATTCGACTCTTTAAATATATGTAGTGACTTCTTGCTTTATTCAAATCATCTTGGTCGAAGACCATGAGCAACGAATAAAATGAGGAGTCGAATGGTGGAGTCTAAGGGAGTCGAACCCTTGACCTCCTCGGTGCAAGCGAGGCGCTCTAGCCAACTGAGCTAAGACCCCAAAGGGGAAGTAAGAAGTAAAAGAAAAAGTAAAAGAATGGATTATAAAAATCATTTCAAACTTATTCCGTAAACTCTCACAATTACTTTTGTCATTTGATGAGGGAGTACGCCCGGAGAATAAAAAAATACAATTGTTTTTCTTTTACTATTCTCTTTTTCTAATTTGCTCAAGAGCAAATCTGGCGGGAGCGACGGGACTCGAACCCGCGACCTCCTCCGTGACAGGGAGGCGCTCTAACCAGCTGAGCTACGCCCCCTCGCAATATGACGAAAGTGTCGGGAGTATAAATAAAATATTCGGTTATGCAAATTTTTTATAAATCACAAAAAATACTCTCAACACTTTTCCGCAGCCTTCTAGTCTGAAAATGACCCATAAGACCCAGATAGGACTGCATTTGTGCTTCAATTTTTTCTTCATCTTTGCTGGCAATGCAAGCATACATATTTTTCTTCGTGCGATTACCAATATAGGTTCTCCATGGTTTGATATACGCTCCGAGAAAGAGTATACCCTGTTCACAGGAATTGAAAACGATCTTCCCTTCATGTAGTTCGAGTCCGAGTTTTTCACGAAGAAAGTCACGAATCTGGACAGTCACATGTTCTAGAACTTGCCTGTCCGAATGAAAAAATATAATATCATCCATATAGCGACCATAATATTTCATTCGGAGAGTGTGTTTCACAAAATAGTCGAGCTGGTGGAGATAGAAGTTTCCGAGAATCTGACTCACGAGGTCTCAGAGTGGTAGTCCTCTGTCTCATGGTGCAGAGAAGAGGGATTTATGTTTGGGAAAATCTGGGCGAATAGTTCCTGAAAAATGTGTCCTCGGATCGTGAAAAATA
>JBFZBA010000075.1:0-2799 GCA_041308705.1 Candidatus Altimarinota bacterium | reverse complement strand
CTATTGTATCAAAAATTGTCCTGTCCACCACTCTTTTTTCTGATGATTTCTTGAAGGTTCTGTATTTTTCGACGAGATGCTTCAATTCGCTGATATCTTTCTGTTCGAGGAGTTCGTGACCTTTTTTCTGAAATGCGACTGCATTCCAGTATTGGTGATTATTACCAGTAAATGGATGAGGGATAAGTATCATATGGAGTCCAAATGCTTCAAATTCGAAGACGCTTGAACCACTTCGAGCTATGACGAGATCACATTTTTGCACGATTTTCAGATAGTCAGTCTGGTTATAGAAAAAATCAAAAATCTCCACATTGGGAAATTGTTCAAATTTTGCTCTGTAATCCAGGTTTTTCACACCGAGGATAATGTGAAAATCAATATCCTGAGCTCACGGGAGAAGAGCGAGAACACCATCAAATATGGTGGCAGAACCCTGAGAACCACAAGAGACAAGTATTTGGGTTCGTGGATTTTTCGGAAGTGTTTCTTGGACTATTGTACTTATTTCATCGGACAGGAGGGAACCATGTCAGAGAATTTTTTTCTGTTCGAAAAATTTATCTGCCTCAGGGAAAGCACAAAATATTCACGAAGCAAATCGTCCAACAATCTTATTTGCAAGTCCTGGTATAGAGTCTGATTCGTGCAAATAGACGGGAATTCTGAGCATCCATCCAGTAATAGCCACGGGGAGTGAGACATATCATCATTTTGAAAAGATTGCTGTTGGCTCTTCTTTGTGAAGTATTATCGCAGACTGAATGATTCATATTACGACCTGAAAAGGCATTAAAAGAGTTTGAAGTGAGAAATATCGGCGAAGTTTTCCACAAACAATAGGGGAAAAAGGAATATGATTTTCATGAGCTACTTTTGATTCTATGCTGTCTTTTTCGCCAATCCAGTGAAACTGAGTTTCTGGGGAATTTTTCTGCAAGAATGCTTGGATATTTACGAGAGGGAAGACATGTCATCCAGTGCCACCACCGACGAGAAGTATTTTTTTCATGAAAGAATTGAAAAGGAACGGAAGTGATTATACTGAAATTCAGTAAAAATCATCCAAATTATTATGACTCTCGCGCTTCAAACTCATTATATAGACAATTTTCTCTCTGGAAAAACTTTTTCTCCAGTTATTTCTCTTGCTGAAGCGCACGAAGCTCTCCAGAACAAAACCTGCAAAGGTGCAGATTATCTGGGCTGGATCAATCTCCCAGAAACTCTGTTGAAAGAAACAATTACCGAAATAAAATCATATGCTGATAGCCTTCGTGAAAAAAGTGATGTTCTCATTGTTTGTGGTATTGGGGGTTCTTACCTCGGTGTGCGCGCAATCTTAGAAGCTTTCTCTGATCCATACGGTTCTGGGGCTTGTGAGGTTGTTTTTCTCTGAAATCATCTCAGTGGTCGCGAGTATGATAGGATTTTTACCAAATACAGAGAGAAACGAGTTTCCGCTTGTGTTATTTCTAAATCAGGGACAACGATGGAAACGGCTATTTCTTATCGTCTTGTTCGCGAGTTTCTCCTCTCGAAATATTCTGCAGAAGAAGTGAAGACCAGAATCGTGACTATAACTGATGAGAAAAATGGTGCACTCAGAGCTGAAACTGATAAGAAGTGATATAAATCATATGTTCTCCCTGGTGATATCGGTGGACGCTATTCTGTTCTGACTGCTGTATGACTCCTGCCGTGCGCTTTTGCTGGTGTTGATATCCAGAAACTCATCGAAGGTGCGAGAAAAGCTCGTAAAGATATTCTCTTTAATGAATGACACCCGGCTTTTATTTACGCTCTAAAGCGAGTAGCACTTGAGCAATCAGGATTTGTTTCCGAGCTTTTTATCACTTCTGAGCCATCTCTGTATTTCCTTGGTGAATGGTGGAAACAACTCATGGGGGAGAGTCACGGTAAAGATGGAAATGGCCTTTATCCAGATACACTGAGCTATACCACTGATCTTCATTCTCTGGGGCAGTATGTCCAGGAGGGTCGCAGATTATTTTTTGAGACGATGCTCTGGGTGCGTGATCCATATTCTCAGATAAAAATACCAGAAATGGCTGACATGAGTGACGGACTGAATCCACTTTTTGGTCGTAGTCTGCATGAGATAAATCTCATCGCACTCGAATCAACGGCAAAAGCTCACAACGATGGAGGGTGTCCGAGCATGACCATAACACTTGATAATCTCTTCCCAGAAACAATGGGATATTTTCTCTACACGATGATGTATGCCTGCGCGCTTTCTGGAATCATGATAGGCGTCAATCCATTTGATCAACCAGGAGTTGAGGCGTATAAGAATGAAATGAGAAACAGATTAGTATAAAAAAGCTGACAAATAGTGTCATTTATCTTGATTCCGAGCGCTGCATGTGTTATCATCATTATATGATATTCCACACCATCGATTCCATCGAAGTACAAAAGCATTTCTGAACTTCAGATGCTTGATTGACTACGGTTCAAGCAAAAACCAATCTCCAAGAATTTTGACCAAATAGTCTTCCTCAAGCAAAAAGGAGAAGTATTTTTATGATGATTTTTGATCAATTAAAATCAACGCTCATTATTGTCCTCATTGTTGCTGCATGTTTGGCGGCCCTCCTGGAACATTCTTTTGTGGATGCCATCATTATATTATTCATCGTTGTCATTAATACTACTATTGGTGTATTACAAGAATATAAAACAGAAAAAACTCTCGAGCATCTCAAAAACCTCATGACTCCAAATGCTCGTGTTCTGCGAGATGGCAAGATGCAGGTAATACCTTCTACCGAT
>JBFZBA010000074.1:0-12927 GCA_041308705.1 Candidatus Altimarinota bacterium | reverse complement strand
GTACTCTGTACTTTGTACTTTGTATTTCTTGTATCACCGGATGCACCACGACCGCCTCTCTCCCACAGTATTCCTGTATTTTCTCTGCCACGAAGTGGCTCGTAGCAATCATCTGATCGATAAATGGGGTGATACAGTATCTCTCTATGAAAGATTTGATTTTAGTTTTTGGTCAGAGATACCATGGCACATGATGATGCCACCAAATTGTCTGAACTTTTTTTCGTGAAAAAAGCTTTGCCAATGCGGCTACTATCTGCATCGGTGGGTTATTGGCTATGATGATGTCGAACTGTCGAAGATGAAACGCCAATGTGATTATATTGAAGAGCTTTCCGCCTGTTTTTTTATGCCAGGTTTCTATGTTGATACCTGCTTGTAAATCTGGGAAGCATTCGTCACTTTTCTCAAATGTATAGAGCGTCACAGTATGCCCCTGTTGCTGAAGTGCGCGAGTAGTCTGAAGGGCCATCTGGATAGCTCCTCCTACGCGTACACACTGAGGATGGAGAACAGCAATTCGAGACATGGGCGTATATGGAATTATTATTTCTTGATAAATGTACCCTAATAATGGGAGTATACTTTATCTGTACTGAAAATCAAAGTGTTTGTCGGTGTCATCCCCGACGAAAGTCGGAATCCAGGTCAACTCAAAGTCCTTAAATAATATCATCATAGAGATCCTTCCATTCTGGATTATGTTTTTCTATCAAGTCTTTCTTCCAATTTCGCTGCCATTCTTTTAATTGTCTCTCTCGAGTAATTGCTCCGTCCATGTTATCATGGGCTTCGAAGTATACGAGAAGTTTTGTATTATATTCCTTTGAAAATCATTCGAAATACTCATTCTTATGTTGCCAAACTCTTTTTACGAGGTCGCTAGAGCTGCCAATATAGATTGTTCAGTTTCTCTCACTTGCCATGATATAGACGAAGGGAAGGAAGTTTCTATATGTCATAGAGGAATGATAATTACCTGGATACTTACTCGATACGCCATTCGAGGCATATCTCCCAAGCACGGTATGACGACTACTTCAAGAATCTACCAATCACTGCTCGATATTCGAGGCGGGATTTGATATCATTGAAGTGGTCAATAATCTTATCTGATTTCCAGATTTTCCACAAATCGGACAGCTCATTCTGTATCTTCACGAAATTCTATAAATAGGTATTTTGATTTCCAGTGCACAACGACTGTCCCCTGACCAGAATGTCAGATAACTGTATCTCCGGAAAGCTTCTCAGAGATGACAGCTAGGATGTCATTTTTTCGTGTCTTAGCTTCTTCCTCATAGCGTTCGAGAATAATTGATTCCGACCAGATCCCTGTATCAGAATAAGTTTCTCGAAAACTGCGTCTGTAAGAATCTATATAACGCTCTAACACGAACTCGACGCGAGTACTGAAAATAACACTAAACATGAAGGGTATTTACACGATTTTTTTGGGATTCTCGTAGTTCTGTACGCAATACATCTTTGCTTGCCTCTATTGTTTTATCTAGCCTCTCTGACAGCTCCTGCTCTGTGTAATATGTCATATTATTATATATTTTCATACCCCTATGATATCCATTTACCCTGAAAATCAAAAAAATATCAGGAATACTCAACCTATTTCAAAAATCTATCTATCACAGCTCGATATTCGAGACGAGATTTGATATCATTGAAGTGGTCTGTTCCTGGTTTTGCGAGTTCAGTGAGTCGTTTCTCGAAATCCGCATCACCAGCGTAGCGAGCAAATACTTTTTTCATCTCTGTGATCACATCAGCCTCTGTCACATCAGGTTTGTAGTGCTTTTTCATCTCTTCGAGGATGAGCATAGACTGGATACGACGAGTCGCAGACGGTTCGATATGTTCTTTTTTAAATCCATCTTCAGAGGTCTTTAGGTGTTCGAGATATCACTTTATCTCCATTCCCTGTTTTTCGATCTCGCGGTTGTGATACTGCCAGAGAGTTTCGACTTCTTTTGCGAGTATTTTTGGACCAACCTCTATGTCACTCGCTGCGATAAATTCTCCTGAGAGTTTTTCTTCTGCTTCAGATCGGGCTTTATCCTTTCTATCTGCGAGCATCGCTTCACGGTATTCTGTACGGAATTCAGCCAGTGGGAGCTTTTTACCCCAGACTCGTTCGATGAATTCTTCACTCCATTCTGGTTTGTGTGGATATTCGACGGTGAGGATAGTACATGAAAAGAAAGCATTTTTACCAGCAAATTCTTCACTGTGGTAGTCTTTTGGGAATGTGATATCAAATTCTACAACATCTCCTTCCTTCGCTCCTACAAGCGCTTCCTCAAATCCTGGAATCATCATCTTTGCTCCGATGGTGAGTTCAAAATCATGAAGAGTCATTTTATCGTCTGTTTTTCCTCCTTTTTTATCATAACCTGTTGCATTGATACGGACACGGTCCCCTACCTGGATAGCTATATCTGTCTCCTCTGGGACATCACCATTTTCATCGTGGTGGTGACCATGATGTGTTCCGCGTGGGTGAAAATGCGTCGCTCGAGCGATGATTTCATCCAGTTCTTTTTGGAACTCTTCGTCTGTGACAGACACTTCAGGGACTTCGACTTTTATCTTCTCAATTTTTTTGAAATCGAGTTTCACTTCTGGTAATACTTCAACTGTGAGGACGACCTCGAGAGGACTCATGCTCACGACTTTGGTCAAATCCCCCATATCGATAGGGTTTATTTCGAGTTTTTTGAGAGCTTTTGGATAAATGGTCTGGAGTGCTTCTTCGAGAGCCTCTCCCATGAGACGATCCTCCCCTATCTCTCGAGCCACGACATCAACCGGCACTTCATCACCCTTTCTAAATCCTGCGAATTGACGGACGTCAGCAATCTTTCGAGCCGCTGATTTCTTGTAATGCTCCATCTCGGCAGCGTTTTCTTTTATAGTCACTTCGTAGGTATGGGCATTGATTTTTTTACTGGTTGCTTGCATAGGTAATTGAGAGGAAATAATAGCTGGATTATAGGGAAAAATCAGGTTTTGCAATTCCTAGAATCTAGGAAAGTCCTTATTTTCTCATCGTGATATAGACTCCTGAACTGAGGAGAGAGAGGACTGCGAGACTCATTCCGAGCTTTTGAAGCGGTGTCGATTCTTCGACAGCAAATCCGCCACCTATGTCCTGAGGTACATCTTTGAGATCGAGCGTATAGTTCGATGATGCAGGTTTTTTTGGTTTTTTGGGAATTGGTCTGTGATCTATCCGGATTGATTGGATGAGTGATTCCTCTGATATAGCATCTAACATGATGAGGAGGACTTCGTGCTGACCATATCCGACTTTTATCGCTCCAGGATTTTTCCTATCATCGAGAGAGCCATCCGGAAATATCCAGAAATAATGCACATCTGCCTCTCTATTGGTCTCAGCCGTGAAATTGACCGAGCATGAGCCACGACTCCGGCAATGAAATACGCTCCCCTCTTGCCATCGATTATCCGTTATTTGTCATTGGAGCACGATTTTTGCACTCAGAGAACTCGTCAAATGAGGCGAGATAGTCTCAATAATTAATTTTTCCTCGAGTGTCACTATCTCTTCTTGAGGTTGTCAATCTCCATCATATATTTTTTTCAGAATACTACGCACGGTATACTCTCCGGCAAATCTCGGAATCCAGACCATTTCATACCCACCAACTGTGTCGCTCTGGAGTGAAAATGACTCAAGAATATTCTCTCATTGAAGTATCTCGATACGAACGGGGAAATCTCACCAAGTCCGACCAGAGATATCGACGAGTCATGATTTTCTGGGGCTCACAGAGAGCGTACTCATCTTCTCGGTGATAGTCTTCCAGGAAATTTCTGTGTCACACGATTCAGATTCCTCTTCGAGACATTCCTCGAGGAGCTCTTCTTGGAGTAGTAGATATTCTTTTTCTTGTTCGAGTGTGAGGAGTTCTTTTTCTTCACTCGCGAGCTTATTCATCTCTTTTGCAACTTCTGGATCACTCCAGATACCTTTTTTCGAATCTTTAGCCATTTTCTCGTGGGTAATAAAATCATCATAAAATCGAAACGCGAATCGTCGCTCCATACGACCATAGCCCTGTGACACCAC
Source organism: Candidatus Altimarinota bacterium (assembly GCA_041308705.1). Classification (GTDB taxonomy): domain Bacteria; phylum Patescibacteriota; class Gracilibacteria; order BD1-5; family JAGOOR01; genus JAGOOR01. The sequence goes on along the minus strand of JBFZBA010000074.1, from coordinate 8,819 downwards.
CTGAGCATTAAAGAGCGTGCAGGAAGCCTCGGAAAATGCACCACTACACTGCCAGATATAGGCAAGTCTACGTCCATAGTGATCAATAGGTTCATGATCGTAGGTGAGCCAGACAGTTTTTCATTCAAGTGTTCTTCGGGTAAAATCGCTCGCTTCTTTTCAGAATTTCTCGAGAGGCTTTTTCGGATGTACAGTCTCAGGAGTATCAATTCCCAGTAGACGAATGCGAGTCTTCACTCCAGCTATCGTCGCATCGACCGTATCTCCATCGATAACTTTTGTGATAAGGGCCTGTTCTGGAACTCAATACAGTACCTCTCGGCGCAGAATATAGTTGGTCGGAATAGTGAAATCCCACCCAAAAGAATCGATTTGTACTTCTCCACAGGTGAGAGTAAGTGTGTCGCGAGAATTTCCGAGTGTGATGCCGGTAATGGCCTGGCGCAATCGGAGAGTTTTTCCTGCGCTCAATAATCAGCTAAGCTCATACGAACGGCTATCATCACTGATCACACATGCACCGAGGGAAAAAGTTTCTGAAGAATTATTTCTGAGCTCTATCCACTCAACTGTGTCAGCCCGTGGTGGATTGGCGAGGACAGCAGAAATCTGAATTTTTCATCGCATCCGCTCACACTCTATGCATGGTTCGCGCGCGAATTCCCTCACCACCTCAACTTCATAGGTTGCTGTATGCGAAGTGCCTCATTCTGAAGCAGTAAGCCGAACAGTATACTTTCCGAGTAGAAAATTATGAGCTCCTGGATTCTTGCGATCAGCCGTGCTCCCATCTCCGAAATCCCAAGCCCATGTTTTTCAACCGGTACTATTTTCACCTGTGAAATTGAGGCTGCATTTTTCCGCTTTTCAGAGAGCACAAATGATACCAGATGGTGTTAGTTTTTTGTTTGCAGTGATTTTTGTCTGAAGATCGATTTTAGCGATGATAGAAACATTCTCTTGAATCTCTGGATTGCCTTTTCGCTTGACTGAGAAAGTCTTTATGAATACATTTGAAGTAGTATTTACATCTATTACCCTGAGCTGGACTGTCGCATCAGTGGCAAATTTCACATATCCAGGATTACATTTTTTATCAGTTCAGGTTGTCTCAAATATTCCTCCTCCGAAATCCCATTCACAAAGAGCTCAGACTGGTACGACGGTATCGAAATTCACCTTACAGATATCAGTCTTGCAGACATAGGATTCATCCAGACCGCTCTGCACGATAATCTGAGAAGAACTGAGGTCGAGCAAGGCGACACTTCCACCTCACCCTCCCCCACCACCGGATGAAGGAGCTGGGGTTGTAAGTCCGATGATTTCAAGGATTCGAGTTGAGATGAGTTCGCCCGTGGCCACTTCCAGTATTTCAATGGTAAGAGTGTGATTCCCTTCTGGTACATCGATGGTACTCGGATTGCAATCATTTTCTTCTGTGCCAAAATCTGTCGTAATTCTACAAGTAAGCTGAGAAGATTCTTCCCCGTCGAGCTTTGGGAGAACTTGGAGGTTGAATCGGCAGAGCTCTTTTGTCGTATCACAGGTATAGGTCTCGCGAGCTGTGTCCTCCTTTTCGAGAAAATAAGTCGGCTGTTGCCAGACTAATTCCGTCACGACGCGGGTCGGATCTATTTTTTCTTTTTCTGGATTTTTGAGCGTGAGAGCACTTGTTTGAAGAAGTGTTCCGCGAACTTTATCCAGAATATTTATGGTGAGAATATGGTCGCCCTTTGGAACAACGGAAGTATTCGGATTACAGGGTTCTGTCGTGGGAACGAGCTCAAAATCTGTCACAATCTCACAGGCCAGTTGAGATGATTCCACACCATCCAGCATTGGTGCGATTTTGAGATTTATTTTACACTCTGCCTGCTCTGGATCACATATATACTCCGTCAGAGAAGTATCTTCTTTGTTCTGGAGGTAACTCGGAGATTGCCATTCTCGGGTATGGGTCACACGAAGTGGATCGATAGCATCATCAGGATGGATGATAGTAAGTGTTCCCCCGTTCACGACAGTATCATCGGCTATTCTCTTCACGGTGAGATAGACATTCCAGGTTCCAAGGGGAAACTCCACTGTAGCTGGATTACATTTGGATTCTTCCCCCGTGACTCCGAATCAGAAATCTATGAGACATGCGTAATGCGTCGAGGGTTCATCAGTGGGCACGCTCTTTGTGAAGTCAAAATTCACTTTGCATGCGTCCTTTGTGATGTCACAGGTGTAGGATGTGATATCTGGCGCATCCTTTTCTAGGAGATATGTCGGTTGCTGAAATGACCAGAGAAAACTTGAAACTTCACTCAGCGTCAGAAATGGAACAGACACAATAAAAAATATCGCATATCACTTCCAGCGTCGATTTGTTCGCCATAAAGACGAAAACATAGAGAAGAATTAAGAATTGAGAGCTGTCTGGAAATACTCCACGAGTGCCTCAATCGCCACTGTCTCCTGCTCCATCGTATCTCGGTGACGAATGGTCACCATATCCTTCTCGAGTGTGTTATCGAAATCAATCGTCACACACCACGGTGTCCCTATCTCATCAAATCTCGCGTAGCGTTTACCGATAGATCCTGTCTCATCGTACCAAGTCATGAAATTTTTGGAGAGCATATGAAAGACTTCTTCTGCTTTTTCGTTGAGTTTCTTCACGAGAGGAAGGACAGCAATCTTCACTGGTGCCACTTCTGGGTTGAGACGAAGGACGATGCGGTCATTTCCATCTTCTTCCTTCACCGTATCATATGCATCACAGAGCGTCGCGAGGAAGAGTCGAGTGAGACCGATAGATGGCTCGATGACGAACGGTACAAATTTCGTATTATTCACTGGATCGAAGTAGCTCATATCTTGTTTACTCTCGCTCATGTGAGCCTTGAGGTCAAAATCTGTACGAGATGCAATTCCCTGTAATTCAGAAAAACCAATACTCGGAAAATCGTATTCGATGTCAAAAGTTCCATCAGAATAATGTGAGAGTTCATCTTTTTCGTGTTCACGGAATCGGAGATTTGCTTCCTTGATTCCAACTGTTTCCATGAGAAATTTCTTGCAGTCTACTTTCCACTTCTCGTGCCACTCGAGCTGAGTTCCTGGTTCGCAGAAAAATTCGATTTCCATTTGTTCAAATTCTCGAGTCCGGAAGATGAAGTTGCCCGGAGTAATCTCATTACGAAATGCCTTACCCACTTGTGCCACACCAAATGGCACACGACGACGACAAGTACGAACAATATTTGGGAAATCAACAAAGATACCCTGAGCCGTCTCCGGTCGGAGATAAACCATCGCTGAAGAATCTTCTGTCACACCCTGTGAAGTCTTGAACATGAGATTGAATTTTCGAATTTCCGTCCAATCCCCTGGTTTTTTCGTGTTGGGATTTTCGACTTTTTCACCGACCATAAATGCGTGTTGTTGTTCTGGCTTCCATGATTCTGGGACGAGATTATTCACTCCATATTTCGCAGAATAATCCTTGAGTTGTGCATCACGAGAAGTTCCAGCCGCTTCACGAGTATAAAATAATCATTCCATGAGTTTATCTGCTCGGAATCTTTCTTTCGTATTTTTATCATCAATCAGTGGATCAGAGAAGCCTCCGACATGCCCTGAAGCGACCCAGACCTGTGGATTCATGAGGATAGCTGCATCGAGGAGGACCATATCTGGCCGACGCTGGACGAACTCTCGTATCCAGAGATTTTTGAGGTTTTCCTTGAGAAGAGAACCGAGAGGTCCGTAGTCCCAAGTGTTCGCAAGTCCGCCGTAGATTTCTGAGCCCTGGAATACAAATCAGCGATTTTTCGCGAGGTCGACGATATGTTTCATAGAATAAAAAGTTAGAAATAGTATTAAGAGACAAGAGAAAACTGGATATTACTGTCGCTCTCTTGTGCGGTTCCTTGTTGCGCGAATTTTTCTAGAACATGCGGGATTTTTCTAAAGGGTAGGTGTTTTTTATTTCCTCTAATCTGGTATTCCAATCCATCAAGTATTTGGTATTTTCCTTGAAGTGTAGGCAAAATAATCTGTTCAGGAAATGGTAAATCAGAATAGAAAATCTCTACTCAATTCCTCGATACCAGTAATCTCGACAATACAGAATTACCCCTCCAAACATTATTCTTCTCTACTAGGTGTACCTTTCCTGGTTTATAGTCGGACTTTTCAGTCAGAGCATTTGTAGCCTCTAGACATGATAGGAGTGCTTCATGAATTGTTCTCAGCTTTTGCTGAACTATGAGTCAATTATTAGCTACCCTGTTAAAATGTGAGCGAAGTGTATTCATAATAAAAAATCCCCAACAATCACGCAGATGCGTATTGTCGGGGTCTGTGGGTCAGACGGTTCCACCCGAATTTTTAGCTTTTTATGATGTAGTGACTTCTCCGTTCCAAGGAGATACTATTATTATAGGCTTACTTTATGGTTTTCAAGTTTTCTTGTAAATCGCTAGAATTCCCTATTCTAGACACCTATGACCCACATGATTAGTTACGATGATCCTGTTCCCGTCTCGCCGCTTCACGATGTTATCCTGAGGGTCTGCGAGGCCCATGCTGATTTCACTTATGAGGAAGTGGAGCTTTTTTGCAATAGTTTTCTCGCGACCATCACAGAAAAAATAAAAGAAGAAACGAAAATGAAGCGACTCATGAAATACCTCGAAAAAGAATTCGACATAGAGAATACTCTCGCAAAGGATAAGGCTTATACTCCGCGTACCATCGATACTCTGCCGAAAAATCTCCTCCAAGCAAAACCCACCATCGCGTCGAGATTGATAAAAATCACTGAGCTCTCAAAATCTATCAAACACACGGAACTCTTCGATCATGCCAATCTCCAGATAAATCGTGAAGATAAGCTCGCCCTTATCGGGAAAAATGGCTCAGGGAAGACGACACTTCTGAAGATGTTGGTGGGTATCGATGATGATTATGATGGGGAGATAGACCGTGCGGCAGGATTGAAGATTGGCTACCTCACACAGGACCTCTTCTGGAAAGATAAGAAAAATACTCTACGACAAGAAATGCTCCAAGTCTTTCCGGACATCACCGAGCGAATCAATCGCCTGCATGAAATCGAGGGAAATCTAGAACATCGTGACGAAATCCGTGATATCAAGGAATATCTCGAGGCACACGACGGCTACAATCTCCATGATTTACAGTTGAAAATTTTGACCTATTTCTGATTTGACGAATCATACCTCGACCGCGTCGTGACTCAGCTCTCGGGAGGTGAACAGATGAAAGTCCAGATTGCCAAATTTATCATCCAGGAAGTGGATATCCTCATTCTCGATGAGCCGACGAATCATCTCGATATCGAGGGAATAGTGTTTCTCGAACACTTCTGTCGACTCTGGAAAAAGGCTATTATCTCTATTTCGCACGATGTGACTTTTATCAATAATACCTGCCAGGAAATCATAGAAATCTCAGACAAAAAACTCCACACCTACCCCGGAAACTACGACGCGTATGTGATAGAAAAACAAAAGCGATATGAAACACAACTCAAACACTACGAAGTCCAAGAGAGAGAAATAGAAAAACAAGAAGCCTACATCAATCGATTCCGCTACAAAGCGAGTACGGCAGCGAGTGTACAGAGTCGCATCAAGATGCTCGAACGGATGGAGAAAATCCCTGAACCGAAGACCGAAGCCCATGTAAAACCCATCATTCTAAAAACTGTCTCACACCTTCCCGAGAAAATCATGGAGTTAAAAAATCTCACCGTCTGATATACAGATCCTATAGTGAGTATTCCTTATGACATAACTATTACGAAACACGATAAAATCGGTATCATAGGTCGCAATGGTGCTGGTAAGACCACCTTCCTCAAAACAATCCTTGGAGAAATAAAACCTCTCTCGGGCGAAGTCATCAAAAATCAGAGTCTCACTATCGGCTCGTATTCTCAAGTCCTCGCAGATCTCGATCCTGACTCAACCGTCATGGACGAGCTCACGAAGTGACACGGTAAATATCAGGAAATCCGCACGATGCTCGGTGGACTCCTCATCCAAAATGAGAAATGGCACCAGACTATCTCGACACTTTCCGGAGGAGAGAGAGCAAAAGTAGCGCTTACGAAAATGCTCCTCACTCGTCCTCATGTCATCATCATGGATGAACCGACAAATCACCTCGATTTGCATTCCAAAAATGCCATAGAGACCATGCTAGAGAACTTCAATGGCGTGAGTATCATCGTCTCACACGACAGACACCTCCTCACAGAGACTTCAACCGTCTTCTGGCTCATACAGGACGGACAACTCAGGATGTTCCACGAAGCAGAAGTAGCGTGGAGGTATATTGGGGGAAAATAGGTTATTTTTATCGATTAAATTGCAGACATCCACATTGGAAACAGTAAAAAAAGCAGTTCTAACTGAAATAGAAAAAAATGACCCCTCAGAAATTCCGGAAATTTCAAAGGTTCCTGATGCGCCTCTTTTTTGGCGAGGGAAAATATGAGATTATAGATTTACAGCAAAGGTATATATGCCTAGTGCTATATGAATCGATAATAGCTGAGTATCCAAATTAGTTGTCGTAGATCAAGATGGGGAAGTACTTCGATATGATAGGTGATGGGATATAGAGCCAACTGACGAATGACAAAAAAATCTAGTTAAAATACTTGTGGAGCACTTGGATAAAGCATATAAAGATGACCTACCTCCGAATTTTCCGGCTTAAAATAAAAACCTCCTGAATGGGAGGCTTGTGTGTGTCCTCTTAATGACATCACAAATAGCTAGAAGCTAAAAAAACTAAGCAGCATATTTCATCAAAAACTACTTGATTATTTTATCGAAAATATATTTCGCTTGTTCATACCCGACCACCCAGCTACACCTCAGAACACTTCTGTATAAATGGCTTTTGTATACATTACCCTTGAGATTATAGAGCTCAGGATATCCTCCAGAATGGATCATTTTTGTCTCGAGAGCATGAATATGCTTCGCGGCTTGTAGCATATATTTGTCTTTCTTCTCTGGCAAATTGTTTCCGAGAAGAATAAGGAGCTTGATGTATTCAGTACTCCAGTGACTCCAGATGGTACGATCAGCATAGTGAGGAGCTCCAATAATTACTGGCCAATGCCTCTGTGTCCTCTCTTCACTATATTGTATACCAAATGGTTTATCGAGATTATTTGTTTGGATATAGTCCACTATTTTTTCGAGATACATACGCTCTTCAGGAATTTCTGGACGGAGAAAACGAGTACTCATTGTTATGAGGCTGTCAGCACAAAAGTAAGGATGTGCAAGTGATTTTTTTGAGAGATCATCGAGGAAAATTCACTTCTCTGCATGCCAAAAATTTTGGAGGATACTTGCCTTTATTTTCTCCAACTTCTCCTCTGAAATATGGTTATCAAATCAGAGCATGCGAATCATATGGGCTGTCCGCCAATATATGACATTATCATAAAATGACGAACGGCGTTTGACCCCATCTCGAGCGGAGGCAAGAAAGATTCTCTTACTGACGCGATGGTTTCTCTGACTCAGACAATAATCACTGTACCGCTTGAATTCTTTTTCAATTTCTGTCTTATATTCACTCCTGAGCATATTCATTCTCTCCCTCTGCACCTCTGTAATATGGAAAGAAGCATTAATATCGTCTGTAGGGAAAATATTGGCAATGAATCAATCATCCTGAAAAGCACAAAAATTCCAGAGAAGTCCATGGAAACTATCGGATGGTTCTGCATAATAGTTCGTCCCGGCAATACTACCATTTTTCTCAAAAGCAAAGGTAGTATAGAGCTTGCCACAAAATTTGAGTGCTCTCAAGATAGACTCTGTAGTCCGCAAAGCTATGTCTACTCTATTATTCCAATCATGTGCATCGAGAGCAATACGCCCATCTAGGAGGGCATTATAAAAAATTCCAGAGTTTCGCACATACAGATCACTAAAATGTCATCCCGTTATACAGTAACTTTGTTTATCAGAAAACCTCTCCTTATGAATTGTATGAATGATTGTTTGAATATCTCATTGGATTCTTTTTTCTGGTCGAAAACTTTTATAGAGGATGCGCCCACCAGATTTTAGAGATGATGTTATTTTTTTGAGCAATTGTTTTTGTTTGATACCGCTATAGAAAAATATTTGAGATATTTATCTCCTTGCAAGAACAAATTTGAAGTATTTTTGGTGACCTCACGGAGAATCGAACTCCGATTGCAGGAATGAGAATCCTGTGTCCTAACCGTTAGACGATGAGGCCGAAATCTCCACCACCGAAGTGATGGAGAAATTTTTTACGATTCACACTCAATACCGATAGATCGAGCTGATCCGCGAACTATTTTCATAGCTGCATCAATATCATTTGCATTGAGATCAGACATCTTGCGTTCCGCAATATCCTTGATCTGTGCATTTGTGAGCTTACCAACCTTTACCTTGTGAGATGTCGGTGACCCCTTGTCGAGACCGATAGCCTTTTTGATGAGGTTAGTCATAGGTGGTTCACGAGTCTCAAATGAGAAACTACGATCATCATAGATAGTGATGATAGTTGGAAGAGTCCAACCAGAGCGATCACGAGTTTTGTCATTGAATTGCTTACAAAAGTCAGCGATTTGGATACCCGTGGGTCACAAAGCCGTACCGATTGGCGGTGCAGGATTTGCGGCACCAGCAGAAATCTGAAGCTTGACGATTCGTTTGATTTCTTTCTTTTTAGCCATAAATAAAATTGTTAAGTAGAAAGTATAATTGCGTTGGCTACTTATCCAACATTGGTTC
>JBFZBA010000073.1:0-11937 GCA_041308705.1 Candidatus Altimarinota bacterium | reverse complement strand
TCAGCGCTCGTACTCTCGCATCAAAGAAAAAAATCGCTGAACCAAAAGTCTCAAAGAGAGATGTTGCATCACCCGTTATCATCAAATCAGCTCGTGTCGAGAAGGCAACACACGGAGCACTCTATGTCCGATCTGGACGACACTTCTTCACAGAAGATCGTTCTATCGTCGAAATGCCTGAGCTCATCGCAGCACAGCTCGATTCGTATGATTCATTTATCAATCACGGACTCCAGGAAGCACTCGAGAGCGTTTTTCCAGTCACAGATTTTTCTGAAGAACGAGTAGAGATTCACTTCAAGGGAATGGAGCTCGAGGAACCTCGCTATAGCCCAAAAGAATGTCGCCGAAAAAATCTCAACTACGAATCATACCTCCGTGTGAAACTCCAGATGCTCAATAAAGAGACAGGAGAAATCAAAGAAGATACAGTATTTATGGGTGGTATCCCACTCATGACTGCAAAGGGAACATTTATCGTCAACGGTGTCGAGCGAGTTATTGTCCATCAGATTATCAAGGCTGACGGTATATCATTTGAAGCTGATGCTGGCGTGTATACAGCAAAAATCAAACCCCGAAAAGGAGCATGGCTCGAATTCTCTGTCGACAAGAGGGGAGTTATCACTGTGCGAATTGATAAGAAACGCAAGATGCCAGCAACGACACTCCTCCGAGCATTTGGTCTCGAGAATGATGCTGCTATCATAAAGGCCTTTAGCGGTGACAAAGAAGCAATCGGGAAATTCCTCCAGCCGACTCTCGATAAAGACAAAACAAAAACCCAAGTCGACGCATGGCACGCTCTCTATAAACTCATTCGTCCAGGTGACCTCGGTACCGATGAGCGAGTAGAGGACCTCTTCCGTACGACATTTTATGGTCCGAAACGATTTGACCTCGGTGAAGTCGCACGACTCAAGATGTCACGAAAGCTCGGCGTCAGTGGAGTCTACGAAGGTGATGGACGATATCTCTCTACCGATGATGTCGTCGAAACACTTCGATACCTCATGAAGCTCCAGATGGATGATCCAGAAGCGACACCTGATGATATCGATCGTCTCGATAATCGTCGTATCCGTTCAGTTGGTGAGCTCGTCCAGGAGAAATTCCTCGTCGGTCTCGCTCGTATGGAGCGAATAGCAAAGGATCGTATGACCGTCCTCAATCTCGATGAATCAACAGCACGAAGCTTTATCAATCATCGTCCTATCGAAGCAGTGGTAAAAGAATTCTTCTCGAGTTCACAGCTCTCACAATTCATGGATCAGAGTAATCCTCTCTCAGAGCTCGCGCACAAGCGTCGTATCTCTGCGATGGGTCCTGGTGGTCTCACTCGTGAGCGTGCTTCGTTCGAAGTCCGAGATGTACACCCGACTCAATACGGTCGTATCTGTCCTATCGCGACTCCAGAAGGTCCGAATATCGGTCTCGTTCTCCACTTTGCCTCATATTCTCGTGTGGATAAATACGGTTTCCTCCAGACTCCTTATCGTCTTGTCGCACATCATGTTCCAAATGACGGGAAATCAGCAGTGAATCGTATCACACTCGAGGATGTCGTCGATGCAAAAGGCAAGGTCATCGTCCCAGAAAAAACACTTATGACCGCTGCACATGCAGACGCTCTCAAGAAAAATATCCATGACACTGAAATCCTCGTCCGCGGATACATGACAGACAAATACGAATATGTCGATGCCTATATCGAGCGTGATTTCACTATTGCGGAAGCAAATTCTCCAATAGATGTTCACGGTAATTTCGCAGAGACTCGTCTCGGTGCTCGTCAGAATAGTGAAGCGACTCTCGTCTATGTCCGTGATATCACACACATCGATGTCTCTCCAAAACAAATAGTTTCAGAAACCACATCGCTCATCCCGTTCCTCGAACATGATGATGCGACTCGTGCGGAAATGGGCTCAAACATGATGCGTCAGGCTGTACCACTCGTTCACTCGACTTCACCAATTGTCGGTACAGGGAATGAGCTCGAATTTGGCTACAAGAGTGGATACTGTGTCCGCGCTGAGCACAACGGAAAAGTCCTCGGTGTCGATGCAAAACATGTCACAGTCATGTATGATAATGGCGAAAAGAAAACCTACGAACTTATCACATTTGAGCGATCAAATCACGACATGCAGCTCCACCAATATCCTCGAGTCAGTCACGGTCAGGAATTCCTCGCTGGTGACATCCTCGTCGATGGTCATGCGATGGAAAATGGTGAGCTCGCTCTCGGACACAATCTCCGCGTTGCCTATATGTCATGGAATGGATACAACTTTGAAGATGCAGTCATTCTGAATTCCAGACTCGTCGAAAATGACATGTTTACCCATGTCTCTATCAACGAATACACGCTCGATGTCCGTGAAACAAAGCTCTGACCTGAGAGTACAACAAACGATATCCCAAATGTTTCGTCTGCGAAACTCAGTGATCTCGATGAAAATGGTATCATCCGTATCGGTGCGTTCGTCAAAGGTGGCGATCTCCTCGTCGGTAAAATCACACCAAAAGGTGAACAAGAACTCTCTCCAGAAGAGCGTCTCCTCCGAGCTATCTTCGGTGATAAATCAAAAGATGTCAAAGACTCTTCTCTCTATATCCCATCAGGATCAGGAGGAAAGGTCATCGATGTACAAATCCTTCGAAAAGAAGAAGGGGACAATCTCGCAACTGGTGTTTTCCAACAAGTCAAAGTCTATGTCGCTCAAACCAGAAAAATAGAAGTCGGTGATAAGATGGCGGGTCGACACGGAAATAAGGGTATCGTCGCACGCATCGTCCCATCTGAGGACATGCCTCATACAGCTGACGGTCAGCCAGTGGATATCATATTGAATCCTCTCGGTGTCGTCTCTCGTATGAATATCGGTCAGGTGCTCGAGGCTCATCTCGGTGAGGCAGCTCGCAATCTCGGTATCAAAGTCGCGACTCCAGTATTGAACGGTGTCAATATCGATATCATCCATGACCTCATGAAGCAGGCAGGTATGGATACGACAGGGAAAGTCCAGCTCTATGATGGACAGACAGGTGAACCATTCCAAGAAAACACCATGCTCGGAACTGTCTACATGTTGAAGCTCCATCATTTCGTCGAAGACAAGATCCACGCTCGTGCAGTCGGTCCATACTCTATGATCACTCAACAGCCACTCGGAGGTAAAGCTCAGAACGGAGGTCAGAGATTTGGAGAAATGGAATGTTGGGCTATCCAGGGATACGGTGCAGCAAATATCCTCCAGGAAATTCTCACCATCAAATCAGATGATATCACTGGTCGTACACAGGCATACCGCGCTATCGTCAAAAACGAACAAATCAAGCGACCAAGTGTCCCAGAATCATTCCATGTGATGATAAAAGAGCTCCAAGCGCTCGGCCTCAAGATGGAACTCCTCGAGGGCTACGAAGTCCAGGAGAGAGGTGACATTTACGCAGATCGTATGGAAGAAGTAGAAGTCCTCTCAGCAATTGCTGCTACTTCTACTGAAGCAGAATAATCAACTCAATTTCTTAATCCTTGTTTTTATGACACACGATGATACTCAAATCAATGATGCTCCAGAAACTGAGCTCGATGCTTTTGACCTCACAATAGAGGATACAGAGGAAGAAGAACTCATCATTCCAGACCTCGAGGATGATGCAGAACCAGGCATCCCAGAAGAGCCTGATTTCTTTGCGGAGGAAAAATGATTTCTCGATGATGACAATACCAATCCGTATCTCACTGATGAGATGACAGATTTCCTCAACGATAGAATCACAGACTATTCTGCTATTGGTAAGAACGCTGGTAAACAAAACATCACAGCCGGAAAAAATCTCAACAAAATCCGCGGTATTTCTATCTCTATTGCAAAAAAAGAAGACATCCTCGCACAATCACACGGAGAGATCCTTATCTCAGAAACAATCAACTACCGTACTCAGCGTCCTGAGCGTGGTGGTCTCTTCTGTGAACAGATTTTCGGTCCACGAAAAAACTACGAATGTGCGTGTGGAAAATACAAACGAATCCGCTACAAGGGTATCATCTGTGAGCGATGTGGCGTCGAAGTCACAACATCTCAGGTTCGACGACAGCGAATGGCTCATATCGAGCTCGCTTCTCCAGTAGCACATATCTGGTTCCTCAAATCTGTCCCATCTCGTGTCGGTCTCATGCTCGATATCCCTGTGAAAAAGCTCGACCAGGTCGTCTATTTCGCAGCATATCTCATCATCGATGTCCACGAGGATTTCCGCAAAGATGCACTTGGTGCACTCGAAGACCGATTTAAGCAGACTCGTACAGAGATGCAAAAAGAATTCACTGGTATGCTCAATGAAGCAAAAATAGCTCATGAAGCAGGTGAAATGAAAGAAAAAGCAGTCCGTGAAATGGAGCGTGATTGTGAAGCAAAAATGGAAGAACTCGACATCGAGTACCGAGAAATGAAGGACAAGCTCCAGGGTCTCACTGGCGGAGCTGTTATCTCAGAGCTTGATTATCGTCTCCTCATGGAGCGATTTCCTCAGGTCTTCACTGGTGGTACAGGTGCTGAGGCTATTCGTCAGCTGCTCGATCGTATCGAGCTCGCAGGTCTCATCCAGAGCCTTCAAAAGGACATAAAAGTTGCACCAAAATCAAAAGAAAAGAAACTTCTCCAGAAGCTTCGTCTTGCTATTGATCTCTTTTCGAGCAATCAACATCCGAGAGATTTCATTATGGAAGCGCTCCAGATTCTTCCTCCAGATCTCCGTCCTATGATCCAGCTCGATGGTGGGCGAATCGCTTCCTCTGACCTCAACGACCTCTACCGTCGTGTCATCAACCGAAACAATCGTCTCAAGAAACTCATCCAGCTCGGTGCACCTGAGGTCATCCTCAAAAACGAGAAACGAATGCTCCAGGAATCTGCTGATGCACTCATCTCAGGTTCTGTCCGTAGTTCTCGTTCTGGATACGCGATGGCAAACAAGCGAAAACTCAAATCACTCACTGATATCCTCAAGGGTAAGCAAGGACGATTCCGTCAGAATCTCCTCGGTAAACGAGTCGACTACTCTGGTCGTTCGGTTATCGTCGTCGGTCCACATCTCCGTATGGATCAGTGTGGTCTCCCAAAACCTATCGCACTCACACTCTTCCGACCTTTTGTTATCGGTAAGCTCATAGAGCGAGAGTATGCATTTAATGTCAAACACGCTGAAAAAATCATCGAAGAAAATACCAAAGAAGTCTGGGACGCTCTCGAGGAAGTCATCGAAGGAAAATTCGTCCTCCTCAATCGTGCTCCAACACTTCACCGACTCGGTATCCAGGCATTCCAGCCTATCCTCGTCGAGGGAAAAGCAATCCATCTCCATCCACTGACGTGTGTGGCATTCAATGCGGATTTCGACGGAGATCAGATGGCTGTTCATCTCCCTCTCACACCAGAAGCTCAGAAAGAAGCGAGAGAGCTTATGTCGACCTCAGCAAACATGCTCAATCCTTCAAATGGTGAACCAATCGTCTCACCAACACAGGACATGATCCTCGGATGTTATTACCTCACCAAGGAAGCACCAGAATCATTCACAGGACTCGTATTTGGTTCGTATGACGAGGCATCTATCGCCTTTATGAATGGTCAAATCACTCTCCACACACAGATTCGTGTACGAGGATGGGTACCACTCACAGAAGACGGCGCATATACGACTTATGGTCGTATGCTCTTCCATGCAGTACTCCCAGAGGGGCATGCATTTCAGAATAAAACCATGGGCAAGAAGCAGATGTCTCAGCTCCTGTCTGATATATTTGAGACATATGGAACAGCTGCAACAGCGATTGTCGCTGATGCGGTCAAAAATATCGGCTTCAAATACGCGACCATGTCAGGTCTCTCTATCTCTGAGAGTGACATGCTCACACCAGCCAGCAAGGGGGAAATCCTCGAAAAGGCTACAGAAAAAGTCCGTACTATCCAGTCTATGGCGTACGAAGGCTTCCTCACAGATGATGAGCGATACGAACAATCTATCCGCATCTGGAGTCAGGCAAAAGTCACCATCGAATCTGAGATGAAAAAAGTATTCCCAATCGAGAATCATATATATCATTTCATTGATTCAGGCGCTCGAGGTTCGTGGGGAAATGTGACACAGCTCTGTGGTATGAAGGGTCTCGTAGCGTCACCATCAGGTAAGACTATTGAGCTCCCTATCAAATCAAATTATAAAGAAGGTCTCACAGCGCTCGAATACTTCATTGCAACACACGGAGGTCGTAAAGGTAAGGCAGATACAGCTCTCAAAACAGCGCAATCTGGTTACATGACTCGTCGACTCGTTGATGCAGCTCAAAATATCCTCGTTCGTGAAAACGATTGTGGCACACTCCACTTCGAAGAAGTCCCGAGAGAAACAACAAAATCAGTCGTGTTCCAGGAGTCATTTGAAGAGAGAATCTACGGAAAAATTCTCGCAAAAGACCTCCTCGATGGCAAGACAACTATTGCAAAAAAAGGAGACATGATTGATCAGACACTCCTCAAGACCATCCTCTCAAACAATATCCCTACTATCCCAGTTCGTACAATGCTCATGTGTGAGACACACGAAGGTGTCTGTCAGCACTGTTATGGTATGGATCTCGCGATGAATCGTATCGTCGACATCGGTAGTCCTGTCGGTATCGTCGCAGCCCAGTCTATCGGTGAACCTGGTACTCAGCTCACGATGCGTACATTCCATTCGGGATGAGTCGCGACAGCAGGAGGAGATATCACCACCGGTCTCACTCGTGTCGAGGAACTCTTCGAAGCTCGTACTCCGAAATACCTCTCAAAAATCAGTCATATCGATGGTGAAGTCACAAAGATTGAACACACTAAAACTTCGACTACCATCTTTATCCGTGCTCACAAGCCAGAAACTCGTGAATACTACATCCCTCATGACTATGAGAAAGAAGTGAAGAAAGGGGAGACAGTGAAAGTCAAACAAGTCCTCGCTCGATCTGCAGAAACAAAACAAAAAATTCTCGCTTCTACAGGTGGTCTCGTCTCTCAGATAGAAAACGGTATCATCTATGTCTCAGATGTCGAAGCACAGACACTCGAATATGTCGTCCCATTTGGTCGTAAAACATCAGTGCAAAAGGGTGACACAGTGCAAAAGGGTGACAAGCTGTGTGAAGGAAATATCGATGTCGAAGAACTCATGAATGTCGCAGGTCCAGCAAAAGCTCAACAGTATATCGTCGCTGCCGTCAAAGAAATCTACGCTTCTCAAGGTCAGACAGTTAATGCGAAACATGTCAGCTGTATCGTCCGACAGATGTTCTCAAAGGTGACTATCATCGAACCAGGAGAATCAGAATTTTTCCAGGGAGACACGATTGATATCGGAGTCTTCAATGACACAAACAAGAAACTCGTCGCAGTGAACAAGAAACAGGCTATCGGTCAGAGACTCGTTCTCGGTATCGCAAAGGTCTCGCTTCACTCTGGTTCATGGCTCGCTTCTGCATCGTTCCAGGAGACTGTGAAAGTCCTCGTGGATGCTGCGAGCAAGCGTCGTATCGATCACCTCGAAGACATCAAATCAAATGTCATCATCGGTCGTCGTATCCCGACACTCCAATACTTCCAGAACAATCTCGAACTCGACGAAGAATACTACGAAGGAAATGTGACAGATGTGACAGAAGTGCACTCTGCTCACGCTCTCGTCCCAGATATAGAATAATATTCTCAGAAAAATCCCCTCCATTGCGAGGGGATTTTTTATGTCTGCGAAGATATCCTATCCAGATACAGAGTCAGTCTTCATACTTTTTGTCGAAAAAGTATCAAAACGATTTAGGGGACAAAAACTCGGACAGTTTTATCATCTATCAGTTCTGCATTCATGGACCTTAGACAGTTTGTCCCCTAAAAACCCATTTCTCAATTCATCTATTTTGTACTCTGTACTATGTCTTTTGTACTGTGTCTTCTGGTTCCTACAATACCACTCCTATCGTGAGACCCATAGCACCCATCGAGACGAGCACATATCCAGCCGTGATGATATAGTGTGTAAAATTTCGTTGTTCGTAGAGGAAGTGTACGGCCAAGAGGAGACACGCGATGAGACCCAGGTCATAGCCGATGAGAAATGCTCGCGCAGGATCAGTGTATTCGAGGTGTTTACAAAATGCTGCAATATTGGCTGCAATCACAAAAGTAATTGGAAAAGTGTAGATAAAGCTATTTTTTGCTCTCACAGAATTGACTGATTCAGGACTGAGATTTGCCACCCGCATCCACACAGTACCGAATACCGAAGGATGATACCAGATGTATCCGATGGCCATAGCGACGAGAGTGGCAGCTATATCGGCACCCCACGAGATATTTGTGATGATGTGCAGGAGATCAGAAAATATTTTCATAAAAAGAGAATTGTATCCACAGTATAATTCCTCTTCTCCGTTTTGAAATTCTCATCAGTTGTAAAAAACCGACTCTCCGTATAATATAGGGAATGAAACACCTCGAATCTTCACATTCTCCAAGTATTGGTGCAAGCATCCTCGCCCCTATAGCACGATTGTCACGGGATGTGCAGAATGGCGTTATGAAGCTTATTGGACTCAAGAATGCTAAAACTGCAGGGGCACTCGTACTAGCAACTGGCTTAGCAATCACAACGATTCTCGGTCCAGTTGGAGTACCTGTTATAGCTGCATGAGGAATAGCCCTTGTCGAAAATGGTTTGACGGATCAGGTCGCCAAATGGGACTGAAAAGGAAATACCCAGAAAGACTAATTTCTCTGAGACGCTTCGAGAAGCTCACGGACTGTATTGAGTTCCGTCTTTTTACTAATCACACTGTTGAGGGCTCAGGAGAGTGTTGCGATAATATTCACTAATTCGATATTATTTCCTCCTTGCCTCGATTCTGCTTGCTTCAATTTTGAGAAAAGCGGTATGAGCTTACCAGCAGCGAAGCTTTTATGTTTTTTGCAGATGCCAAATGCTCGTGTCATCAGAGTTGTTTTTTTTGTTGGAGGAAGTGTATTGTATTCTTTAAACTTCTCGAGAAGCTCTTTGTATACATTTATTTTTGCTTCAAGCGACTCGATAGCGTGCACCTGAGACCTGAGGGCTTCTGCCATATTTTTAAAAACCGTGCAGTATGTTTTTGAGATTTCATGGTATCTATTATGATGTTTTATTTCATCGATTTCCTCTATATCTGCGGCAGTTGTGGTGCGAAATATGGCGATTCTTTTCTGCCCGTCTTCTCTGGTTATTTCTATTATTCGTGCAGTTTTATCACCTCCTTCTGTTCTATTGACTTCACGAGCCTGTGAGAAGAGCGTGAGTAATCTTTTTCGCACAGCGAGGGTATAGCGATAGCGCGCTTGCTGGGGATAAGTCATGAAATCATCCGGAGCGATTCAGAGCTGAATCAGAATCTCCGGTGATATCTTAGTAGGGTCTATAGGGAGAGCTCGTATGAGAGCATCTCGTATCTCGGTGTCTCATCGTACTCATGGCTTGAGTGCTATAGCATGGAGGTCATCGGGGGCAAAAGCTCGTGCAGTGTATGACCCGAGACCTGCTTTTTGACTGTGCAGAGTATGATTGATAGTACGAAATGTTTCTTGCTGTCTGTAGACATATGGTCCATCGAGTATGAGAGCATCGAGTTTTTTCTTATCATATTCCTGAACACACTGTATGAGCCTGTCTCAGAGTTCTGGCCTATCCAGGAGTCGTCTGATGTAGCCTACTTTGAGCGTCTCGTTTCCGACAAATTTTTGCACTTCTGCCAAGTATTTTTCTCTGATATTTTTTGCGGTGACGCCGTCAGATCTCTCTGGAGCGCTCGACGGGTTGCCTATCCACCAGATTCGCTCATCAGGGAATTCTACTTTTTCAGTGCGTGAGAAATTCCTCGACAGTGCTCCGGCAGGATACCCATTTCCAGAGAATTCGACACCTTTTGACGCGAGAAGTCGCTCGATAGCATTTGCAGAACTGATGGCCAGATCACAACTACAGAGCCCTCAGGCTACATAACCCTGGAGTGTTGTTTCAGCTTCAGAAGAAAATATAATTGGCTCTTTTTCCTTTTTCATTCATACTTTATATATGAAAAATTATAAAAGGCAAATGTATCTGAGTACACAACACACAAAATACCTATAATCATCACATGAAAAAATCTAAACACCCATCTATGTACCTCACTATTTCACTCATCATCATCGGAGCTCTCATACTCTGGTCACTCGGCAGCTGGTTCGTCGTCCGAAATATCGAGGAACCCAGCTATACCGTCGTTGAGCAGAGAGAAGGCTACGAACTCCGTGACTATGCACCATACATCGTCGCAGAAGTCGAGGTTAGTGGTACTCGTGGTCAGTCCATGAATCAGGGATTCCGACTCCTCGCGGACTACATCTTCTGAAACAATACGAAGAGCTCGCCGATAGCTATGACCGCACCAGTCGCTGAATCCGCTTCCGAGCCAGTCGCGATGACTGTCCCCGTGAAGGAGCAGGGAAGTGGTGATACTCGCCGAGTCACATTTTCTATGCCATCGAAATACACCCTGGAGACTCTCCCAAAACCCAATAATACCGCCGTGAAGCTCCGAGAAGTCCCCGCACAGCGCGTTGCCGTCATCCGATTCTCATGGTACGCGACCAACAGCCGTATCACTCGCCTCGAGTCACGGCTCATAGCCCTCCTCCAGCGCGATGGCCTCACACCACTCTCTTCTCCAGCCTACGCAGGATACAATCCTCCCTTCAGTGCTCCATGGATACAGAGAAATGAAGTGATGGTAGAAGTGGCAAAATAAGAAAACTCTCTCACAATTCCGTCTCACCGAGGCGGAGTTTTTTGATTGTGAAAAGCAGGGAATGGATATAATAGAGAGTGACTATGAATCATAAAATTTCCATTCGTTTTTTTGATGACAAAGAGGTGCGTGCTGTGTGGGATGAGGAGAACAGCAAGTGGTGGTTCTCCGTCTTGGATATTATTGCTGTTTTGACTGATCAGAGTGATTATGCGAAAGCACGAAACTATTGGAAATATCTGAAGGCAAAACTGAAGAAAGAAAACAGTGAGTTGGTGAGTAATACTACCCAACTGAAATTGACTGCTGCAGATGGCAAAAAATATAATTCCGACATGCTCGATTATGATGGGATTATCGCTCTCTGAAAGGAATTTCCCGGAAAAAAAGCTAATAGATTTATAGAATGGTTTACCTATAGCGATGAGACGATAGACGGGAAAAGCAAATACAAAGCTTATGCATTATTTGAGAGTTCTTTTTTTGATAATCTCGAAGTCGGAACCATTAATGGGCTGCAACAAATCCATGCCTACTTGTTCGGAGGACTCTATGATTTTGCAGGTCAGATACGGAAAAAAAATATTTCAAAAAATGGATTTCATTTTGCGTCAGCGCAGTATCTGATCGATACTCTGGAGAAAATTGATCAGATGCCTGAAAATACTTTTGATGAAATAATCAAAAAATATATCGATATGAATATTGCTCATCCATTTATGGAAGGCAATGGTCGAAGTACGAGGATCTGGCTCGATCTCATACTCAAAAAACAACTGAAAAAATGTGTGGATTGGAGCAAGATTCAGAAGAATGACTATCTGAATGCTATGATAGAAAGTTCTCGCGATGGCAATATAATTCGTCACTTACTCGAAAATGCGCTCACAGATGAGATAGGGAGTCGAGACATGTACATGAAAGGAGTAGATCATTCATATTACTATGAAGAAAATTAAGGTATAAAAAGGCGGAGTTTTTTGATTGTGAATTTGAGGAATGGTTACAATCCTCCCTTCAGCGCTCCATGGATACAGAGAAATGAAGTGATGGTAGAAGTGGCAAAATAAGAAAACTCTCTC
>JBFZBA010000072.1:0-21472 GCA_041308705.1 Candidatus Altimarinota bacterium | reverse complement strand
GGGTGACTCTTCGACCAGCTCAGAGCCTTCTAGCGAAGGACCAACCGTCGAAGCAGAAGTAGAAGAAGACGAGAAGAAGTAATTCTCTCTCAATAAATATCCCCTCTAATTCAGAGGGGATTTTTTCTATTTTAATTACTCCTTTTTATCTTGTCTCTTTGTACTTAATAAGAGAGCGTAAGCATCCCAGGATTCAAATATTTCCTCTAATTCTGCTATCAAATCATAATGCATGTTTCTTACGCTTCTCATGTTTTGAGGCTGTTTCACAAATCTTTTGAAGTTAGTTACTATATGTGCCATGTAGTGCCATCTCTCTTGAGATTTTTCATCTTCTAAAACTTGATCCAAATCAGTACCAGAAAATTTCCTAAGATAAAATATATAAGCATAAATAATAGATTTGATTGTTTTTATCACAATAGCATCCCCGGCTAAAATCTGATAATAATTTTGACCAGTGAAATCATCGTCTTCATCATCGTCTTCATCATATTTCTTTTTCTTAACAGCAACGCCTCAAGTTTTTCTCTCCTGTTGTTCTTCCTGACTTTTTTTTCACAACTCTTTAAAAAAATCTTCTACTTGAGTGGCAAGCATTTTAATATTGTCAAAATATGTTCAGTTAGCATACAAACCATTTATTGCAGTTGCAATTGTGGAAAGCTTTGGACTGGCATACTCATCAGCAGCCTCTTCTGTAGTATCAACATTTTCTTCTCTATTTAATAGAGAAAGAATAGTCTTACGGAATCTTATGATTTCTTGAGGTGTAAAATGTCGATCAAATCAATTTTTGTCATCGCCAATTATATCGCCAATAATTTCTACCATTTCAGGACTTGCCTGTATAGTGGCAAGAACATTTTCAAAATCAGATTTGGTAGCTTGTTTTAGTTTTTTAGTTTCATTTGGGCCTCATTTTAAAGCAATTCAAAGAATTCTGTTTGCCTCTACTGCGGTGAAATATTCAATGGGTTTTCCTGTTTTATCGCTCATGGAGCTCACTATATATTTTCTCACATAATAATCAACACCATTTTATGTTTAATATATTTTTATACCTTTTATAGGACTGTCCAATTCGAAACATCCTCCCCTCTCTGTATCATCTCACGAATTTTCGTCCCTGAGATATCTATCTGGTAGGAATCTATCCAGTCTGTCTGGATTCCGTGTTTTTCACAAATACTCCGAACCCATTCGTTCCCGGTAAAGAGAATTACTTCTGATGGAAGTAAAACTTGTAGATTCTCACCCCAGATATCATCATCGGCAGTATCGTCAAGCCCGACGATATCCATGCGTTCTTGGAGCTCGAGAGGGATACTTGCGCGGATGATTTCTTCGCGTTCCTCGAGAGTCCACGGATTATCTTCAGTACCTGATTTTTCTGCTGAACCGATGACGAGGATGAGCCGTTCATGCTCTGCGAGGATTTTCTCCACGATGGAATAATGCCCGACATGGAAGGGCTGAAATCTCCCAACAAAAACCGCCAGGTTTTTGAGTTTAATAGGTTTCATAAGTTTAATAGGTTTCATAAGTTATTTGAATCTGAGTCAACGGATTAAACGAATTAAACAAATAAAACGGATAAAACTTTTTAGAGTGTGAAGAGCACCACTTCCGGATCCGCATTCATACGAAAATCAAAGCCCGGACTATTGCCCATGCCCGTCGAGACATACATCTTCCAGTTCCCAGTATCAGAATATTTCCCTTCTGGCCAATACCATCCCTTGTACCGAGTAAATGCTGTGCGAGATGCGAGAAGTCCTATCTTTCGGAGGAATGGGAGGTCGACCATAGCGCCATGCGTATGTCCTGCGAGGAAGAGTGTCGGTGTCGTGATAGACTGCTTCGTGGACTTGAGGCGAGCGAGGAGAAACTCGAGACCGTCGGGATTGTGCAGGAGGACAATATTCAGGTCGTTATGCATGTGGTTGAGCGTATAGATATACTGATCGAGGATCATATTTCGTTCTTTTTTTGGCATCCTGTGAAGGTGTTTCGCGAGGGTGTGAATACCGTGAATACAGAGACTTTTATCATTGATAAAAATCTTTTTGGCATGGCGTACTTCTGTCAGGAAATGTACCTGCATCTTGTCTTCGAGCCAGGCACGAGTGTGGACGAAGTCAGCATTTTCATCATCGTGATTACCGACAACAGCAAAGTGTCGAAATCCCTCGAGTCAGTGAAAGAGTTTTTTTGCGATGTCGACAAAATGCTCGAACGAAAGAGTTTTTTTCGTGCCATGTGACGAGACGAAATCTCCTCCATGGAGGATAATCGTTGTCTCTGGTTTTGCATTCGCGAGAAGCATCTGGATGCCATGTGCAGTCTGTGCTGCTATGGCGTCGATACTGCCTCCGATGTGTGGGTCAGTGAGGAAGAGCAATGACACACCAGAGAATTCATGCATTCAGAAAAACTTCACCGGTTCACGACGAAAATGAATGTGCGATGCACGGTGTCGAGGTTTCTTCCCAATGCCTGGAATCATCCCAAAGACTCGCAGACAGACGAGAAGAGTGACGGATTTGATGATGCGAAGTGGTCGTTTCATGTGATTATGATTCTATACCGAGCGCTTTTCTGACTTCATGAAGTTTTTTGTTGGCGTACTCTGATGCTTGTTTGGCTCCTTTTTTGAGAATATCTGCTATATATACTGGATTCTTTTCCAAGTTCTCGCGTTTCTCTCGTGCTCCTCGGAAATACTCCCACATATATTCGAAGAGGGCCTGTTTTGCATGTCCATACCCTATAGTTCCCGCGACATAACCATCACGGAGAGTCTGAATATCTGGATTGCCGAGAATAGTATGGAGTTGCAAGACAATGCATGTATCAGGATTGAGAGAAGCACCGAGTGGTTCTGAGCCAGTCTGTATAGACATAACCTTTTTGCGAAGAGTTTTCTCGTCAGCAAAAATCTCCAGCGTATTGCCGTAGGATTTGCTCATCTTCGCACCATCGGCACCTGGTATTGTCATGACATTTTCATCTATTGCGGCTTCAAATGTGAGAGGGAAAACTGGACCATATGCGGCATTGAATTTTTCACCAATATCACGAGCCATCTCAATGTGCTGTTTTTGGTCTTTTCCGACAGGAATAAAATCGAGATCATAGAGGAGTATATCCGCTGCCATCAGTATCGGGTAGGTGAAAAGTCCGACATTCGCTTCGAGTCCTTTCGCTGTCTTATCCTTGTAGGCATGAGCTCGTTCGAGCAATCCCATCCCAGCAGAACATGAGAGATACCATGCGAGTTCTGTATGAGCTGGAACAGCAGATTGCAGGAAAAAGATGGATTTTTCTGGATCAGCACCGAGGGCGAGCCAGTCGAGAATAGCATTGTCTCGATTTTTTATAAAGTCTTCTCTGGGGCGACGACTCGTAAAAGCATGCTGGTCAGAAATGAAGAAATAGACGAGATTATCAGGAGTTTGAGAATCTATCAACGGTTTCATCATGCCAAAATAGTTGCCAATGTGTGGTTGACCAGACGGAGTAATACCGGAGAGTATTCGTTTCATAGAAATATTTGTGAAGAGTATAAGAATCAATGAAAAATTAACAATTACGAATTACGAGAAATATTTTGTACTTTGTCTTTTGTATTTTGTCTTAGAATAAACATATGTACGAAATTAAGAAAATCATCTCCACAGCCATTTCCAACAATCGCCTCAATTTCGATGAACGAGCGAATAGGACTATCGTCGTACCGAGTCTCATCACTGGGACGCTCGATGATGTTATGACTGGAGGAGAGACCGTGATAGAGTGAGAAGTGAGTGGAAAGATGACCGCTGGGAAATGATTACAGCATTTCGTCTTTCTCAGAAACTCGCGTGTTCCTACATGGATCATGGACAATCACAATCACGCCTTCGCATTCTGGTATGAGGCATACTGGAAATGATGGATACAGAAGTGAGCGCTCCTCGTACATATCGATCAACACACCGACCTCGCAACACCAGGAAACTTCCCTGCCTGGAAACACCCCGAAGAGAGTCATGAAGGTATTGTCGAAGAATATGTGAATACTGATCTCACGATCGCTGATTTTATCGTCCCTGCTCTCTCGACCGGATTGATTTCTGAAGCGCTCATGGTGACTGGGGAAGATATGCACACTTCGCGGAGCTTTGTTTGGGAAGAGAAGAGAGAAGAAATAAAAAAGAAAAAAGAAGGAAGTTTTTTTGAAAATTCCCAGCTGAAAACATCTCTGATTTTGGATATAGATCTCGATTATTTCTCACAAGGATTCGACGAATTGAAGTGCTTCGAAACTGTTCGGTACTGGATAGAAAAAGCAGATATCATCACGATAGCCACGAGTCCTCTCTTTATCGACCAGGAGAAGGCGCTCACTGTACTAAAAAGTTTGCAAAACAATCTCATGGTTCTATAATCCAGTTCGAAGATAGAGTTAGAGAAATAGGTAGAGGGCGGATTTTAAAATATTCCATCTTTTTTCTTTATTATTTCTTCTTTCTTCTTTCGTATCGAGGCGCCATGGCAGATCGGTTATGCAGGGGCCTGCAAAGCCCCGTAGTCCGGTTCGACTCCGGATGGTGCCTCCAAAATAAATTAAATCCCCATTTCTGGGGATTTTTATTATAAATTTTCCTTTATTCGTTTTTCAAAATCAGACTGCATCCTGTAGTGAATCATATTTACCAAGACATCGACAGAGGTCCTCCCAAGCAACAATGATGATTGTTGCAGGACTCACTTAACGAGATGAACAGCTTCATCTGGATAAAACGAAGCTACTACTTCTATCTTTTCCCTGTTTTTTGAGTGAGAAAAAACGAGCTCTTGATTTGGACCTATATACATCATCATGGATGACTCTCCATTCAGAGGCATACCGTCGATAGACCTACCATCTGGTCTATTATCCTCATCGAGCCCCGGAAGCGGACAATCATAAAAATTCATGAGTAAAAATTCTGGATTATCGGCAAAATCACTCCCTCCAAAATGTTCAGAACATGTGCCCCATCATCACCTTCCTATTTTTTGTAGCCAGGTGAATATATCAGAACCATCTTCACCAAAAACTTCTTTTGTTTTACCTATTTGCTCTATCCATTTCATAACTCCGACGAGAAATTGTGGTTCGACTGAATGATACCCCGCAACAAGGCGAGTATCATTTTCCCAACTCAGTGGTCTGTACTGTACCTCATTTCAAAAAGGATCTTTCGTCGGATGCTCTGTCCTATCGTACCGGAAAAGTCGAAAGTCACAGTGTGTGTCACCTGTGAGGACATTATGATATGTTTGTCCATTGTGCGTATGTTGCCAAGCATATCCCCGCTCCCTCATATCAAATTTTAAGAGATCCATAATGTAGGCACTCACTGTTCCCATAAAAACAAGAGGATTATCATACTCGAGTTCATATCTTTTTGAGTTCCAGAGGTCTTTTCTGCGACGCCGTTGTGTCATGTCGAGCATTTCGCCCGTCCAGAGCATTGTATCTTGATAATGAGTTGGCCTATCTGTATTATTTACATTCCAAACAGGCTTTACATCGCCCTGTATCAAGACTCAATTGACAGTCGTTTTAAATTTTTCACGAGCTTCTACAGTTTTTAATCTCTTTGCAAGAGATTTATAGACTCATCTCTGACCTAGCTCCTTTACCGTACTGCGAATCTGATCCTCCCATACATGATAAATAGGAGATGGTTCATTTTTAATCTTCCAATCATTGAGATACTCTCAGAGAGGACTATCTTCTATTTTTTCTCTCTCGGACTCAAATACGAGAAATTCATTTTCCATATAATTATATTACCTTTTAAATCTATCTGTCAATTCTACTGAAAAATCTTTTTTCTTTTTACGGATTCATCCTATTATCAGCATAAATTATTTTAACTATTTTTCTATGCCCAATCCTACCGTCACACTCCACACCAATCATGGTGATATCACACTCGAGGTCTTCGCGGACAAAGTCCCAAAGACAGCAAAAAACTTCGTCGAGCTCGCAAAAAAAGGTTACTACGATGGGACAATTTTCCACCGCATTATCACTGATTTCATGATTCAGGGTGGTGATCCGACTGGCACTGGTCGTGGTGGTGAGAGTATCTATGGTGAAAAATTCGAAGATGAATTTCATCCCGAGCTTTCTCATAAAAAATGATTTGTCTCTATGGCAAATGCTGGACCAGACACAAACGGGAGTCAGTTTTTCATAGTACATGCCGAGGAGACCACCTGGCTCGATGGGAAACATAGCGTCTTCGGGGAAGTAGTCTCAGGTATGGAAGTCATCGAGACCATCGCAATGGTACCAACAGATAGCGGAGATAAACCATTTAAGAAAGTAGAAATCATTAAAACTACAATCCTATAATTAAAGTAAACCGTGGACGGTAAACTGTAAACAGATATTGCCAGTTTCAGATAACCACCGTCCTGTTTACCGTTTACTGTTTACAAGAATTATGCTTGAACTTTATCAGTGAGTGTCTGTGCTGATTGCTTTATCAGACCATCTAGGCGGAAGATAACATGGTCGAGGATAGCGGTGATGATATCTTGTTTGAGGGGTTCGAGGTTTTTCATTCCTGTGACAAGTGTTTTCCTTTCTGTCATACGATCACGGAGGTCAGTAAGTGCTGCACGCTGTTCTGGGACAGTGGCTGTACCGAGACGATTTGTCATGCGACCGATGACATCATCGAGACGGACTTGGTATTTCTGGACGAGCTTATCCTTGATGAGTGTCTGTGCATCAGCGACGAGCGTTGCTGCAGGAGCTGTCTTTGGCTCTACTTTCACTTCGACTTTCGCCTCAGATGCTGGCATTTTTGTCTCAACGATTTTTGTCTCAACTGCTGGTGCAGCAACTGAGAATTCGAAGAGTTCTCTGTCTGTTGATGTACTCTGACCAAATGAAGGAGAAATACACAGTATACAGAGAGCTGTGAGGAATATTTTTGAGAGTTTCATATTTTCCACTATATACAAAAATCAGCACTTGACTAGAGGGGATTTGTGAGGATTGTGTGAAGAAAGAGATAAAAAATTTTGACAGTTTTCCATTGATTAATCAAGAAAAACACTATACTTGTATGGATTTGTTTTTGTTTATAGATATTGAGGGATTTTTTTCTCAAAACTATAAACTCTTAAACTATAAACTCTTAAACTATCTGTATGGAAGTCCCTCAACGCGTCCGCGGAACACAAGACTGGTTCGGCGAGCAACAGCGGTATTACACCTTTATAAAGAAGGTCGCTCGACATATTTTTCGTCATTACGGATTCACCCGTATCTCGACTCCGGTGATGGAAATGCGTGATCTCATAGTGCGCTCTGTCGGTGAGCACACTGATGTCGTGAGCAAAGAACTCTACGAATTTCAGGATAAAAAAGGTCGTGATCTCGTGCTCAAACCTGAATCAACCGCTGGTGTCATGCGTGCCTATTTAGAAAATTTTAGCCAAGATCCTCAACCGGTGTATCTGTATTATGTCGAGCCACATTTTCGCTATGACAGGCCTCAGAAGGGGCGATACAGACAGTTTCACCAGATAGGTGCGGAGATAATTGGTGAGCGCGATCCTGTCCTCGATGCAGAGAATATTCACATGGCAGTGAAGATCCTGTCTGACTGTGGATTGAAGTGAAAATTCACGACAAAGATAAATACACTCGGAACAGCAAAAGAACGAGAAGCCTATGTTGCTGAGCTCCAGGCTTTTTTTCGTGGCAAATCACACCTCCTCGATGAGATAGATGCAGCTCGTGTCGAGAATAATCCTCTGCGGATACTAGATTCAAAAAATCCTGATGTTCG
This sequence comes from Candidatus Altimarinota bacterium, assembly GCA_041308705.1. Classification (GTDB taxonomy): domain Bacteria; phylum Patescibacteriota; class Gracilibacteria; order BD1-5; family JAGOOR01; genus JAGOOR01. Next base: position 13,625 of record JBFZBA010000072.1, on the reverse strand, counting down.
TGAAATTCTTCCCTTCGCTCCGAAGCTCCGAGATTTCATGAAAAAGGATTCAATAGCCTACTATGAATCAACAAAAGAATACCTCACTATCCTCGGCATTGATTTCGTAGAAGATGATACACTCGTCCGCGGGCTCGATTATTATTCGGATGTTGTGTTTGAATGTGTGGATAATTCTGGTCGCACTCAGGACTCATACTGTGGTGGTGGTCGATACGATGATCTCGCGACCAATCTCGGCAGCAAAAATCCAGTTCCTGCTGCTGGATTTGCTATTGGCGTCGAGCGACTCATCGATTCTATGGTCGAGTCAGGACTCTCAGTCCTCAACAAAGATACCATCGATCTCTACTTTATCCAGGTCGGCGAAGAAGCTCGGAAGCTCGCTCTCCCACTCAGTATTCAGGCTCGTGATATGGGATTGAATATTCTCGCATCATTTGGCTCGCCGTCGATGAAAACACAGCTCAAGAAAGCGAACCATCTGAAGGCAAAATATGTGGCTATCATCGGTATCATGGAGGCTCGCCGTGGAGTCTGCCAGCTCAAAAATATGGAAAAATGAATACAAAAAGAGGTAAAACTCGACGAACTCCTCGATCATATGGTAGAGGTGATTGGTGAGAAAAATCTCGATTTCTATGACCCAACAAAAGAGCTCCTGCAAGGGAAAGTGTGAACTGTAAATAGTGAACTGTAAACAGTCGATTCCGTCCTGTTTACTCCTTACCGTTTACTGTTTACTATTTCAGAGATTGACTTTGTTCTTTTTTCTATACAATCCTAGCAACAAGTACGAATCAGGTTATTCTCATTGAGCGTGTTAATCCCGCTGTCCTGACATCCTCCTGTTTACTTTTTACAGTTCACTTTTTACTTTTTTTCTTATGCTCGGAAAACTCAAGAAACGCAGACGCCTCCGCAAACACGGATTCCTCTCTCGTGGCATCACAGCAAATGGCCGCAATGTCCTCAAGCGTCGTCGACAAAAAGGTCGTCACGAACTCGCTCCGAGCTACCCTATTCGTCTCAAATCTCCAAAAGGAAATCCAAAATTTCATATTATTGCTAAGAAAAAGGCTAAGTAGTTATTAATTTTGTACATCGTATTATGTACTAGGTATTAGAACTATTCCTGCTCTTCTTAATACTTAATACATACTACTTAATACATAGAAAATGATAGCAAAGAAATACCGACTCAGAGAATACGAAGTAAGTAGGGTCTTCAAAAAAGGAAGGCCCTATTTTTGAACATACTGGACGATGAATTGTCTCGAGGATCATCGCGGAAAAAATCACAGAATGGCAGTCAGCATCTCTCGAAAACACGACAAACGAGCAGTACAGAGAAATCGTTACCGCCGCGGGCTCTACGATGGTCTGCTGTCAGCCTTGAAAACTCCTGCAGACAAGTATTTTCAGTGTATTTTCACTCTCAAAAAAGGGCTCAAAATACCTGAGAAAAAAATTCCAGCAGAATGGGTAGAGGATGCTCGGCTACTTCTCGAGAAGATAATGCGCTAAATTAAGAATTATGAATTATGAATTAAGAAAAAATCTATACAATGTGTACCTATTGAACCCGCCTTTTTACCGTTTACTTTTCACTGTTTACTCTCTATGAATCCCTCCAAGAAAACACTTATCATCATCTATCTCGTATTTCTCGTAGCATTTTTCTGGCAGAGTGCGAGCAAACAAGCTGCTCCTGTGCCACCACCCGTCAGGATCGTCTCAGACGCAGGAGGATACACGCTCCCATCGACGCCAGTCGTCTCACTCATCAATGAAACTGAAGCAGATATTCTCGTCGATACCTGTCGTGATATCGGGGTGACAGCAAATGGTGTACAAAAAACAGACCTACCCGAAGCATTTTGTCGCATCATCACAGTAGCACCGAAGACAACGACTCCACTCTTCGGTCATACAAAAGAAGACATACTCCAATTCCAGGAGAGCTTTGCTGATATACCAGAGGTCTCTCTGAGATTTACCTATACACAAGTCGAGACTACAAATACTTCAGAAGTGTCTCTGAGTATCGGTCATGCAGGAGCTTTTCGGCTCTTTTTCAGGACTTTCTTCTATGATCCTGTTTACAATCTCTTTGTAGCGCTCACTCTGATATTCCCAGGATATAGTCTCGGAGGTGCTATCGTCGCCATCACACTCATCATCCGTCTCGGCCTCCTCATACCTCAGCAGAAGATGCTCGTATCTCAGCGACGCATGCAGGTCATACAGCCAAAGATAAAAGCCATCCAAGAAGAACACAAAGGCGATCAGGCAACTATCGGTATGAAAATGATGGAGCTCTACAAAAAAGAAGGGGTAAATCCACTCGGCTCATGTCTCCCAATTCTCATACAAATCCCAATTCTCATCGTCCTGTATCAGGTTATTTTAAATATTAGCAACCCGAGTAATTTTGCACATCTCTACGATTTTGCATGGCTTCAAAATTTCCGTAATGTGACCCTCGAGACATATTTCTTCGGTCTTCAGCTCGAAGAAAGTGGTGGTGTGGTTGGTATTATCCTGGGTCTCCTCACTGGTGGACTCCAATTCGGTCAGATGTGGCTCGCACAGAAGAGGATAGTCACTACTCAACCCGAGTTAGAAACACCAAAAAATCCAAACATGCCTGATATGCAGCAGATGCAGAAGATGATGCTTTACATCTTCCCTGCTATGGCAGCACTCTTCGCATTTCAATTTCCTGCAGGAGTAGGCCTCTATTGGCTCATTGGTACACTCTTTATGATCGTCCAGCAATACTTCGCAAACAAAACTGCAGAAGATAAAAAGATGGTCATCCGAGACAAGGCAGGGAATGTGATTGGGTAAAAAGTAAAAAACACGAAATATTTGTATTATTAAATATAAAACAGTATACTGAGGGAGTTATATCTTTTTTAACCTCTTTTCCTTGTTATGGTTTCTCGTAAACAAAAAATCGCTCTCGTAGCGACAGTACTCCTAGTACTCTTGGGAGTATGAACTTTGTATTCTGGTCCTTTCCAGATGTCTGGTTTGCGTTCTAGTGCTATCCCTATGACAAATTTTATTTGTTCTGCTGAATGACAAAAAACCGGCCTCTCTGCCTACCAAACGCTCAAGTCGGCTGTGGACAATTACACATCCCAATCAGCTTCTCTCCGGACTCAAGCCCAAAAACTACAGGAATCTCTCAAGGACATACAAAAAACAATAAAAAAACAACAAGCTACTGTGACATCTGAGAAAAAACAAATAGCCTCTCTCAAAAATGCACTCAGTAAATGTGTAGCTGGTAGGTTGAACACATGATGTAATAATGAGAAGAAGCAGCTCGCCAATGGGGAGAAGCAGCTCAAAAATGCAGAGAAATCTGTTGCAACCTCCAAGAAACAACGAGACCAGATGGTAAAAAATATGAAGAGCCTCCAAGCAAATGTCACTAAACTCAATACGACTTATCAAGAGAATGTAGGCCAAATACAGAACTACGAACTGTGTGAGAAATCTCTCGCAGGGAAAGTCACTCTCTCAAACCCTAATATGCTGAGTGGGGTCACTGTAGTAGCAGAAGCAGGTGATAATATTGATTTTTACAATTTTGCATTGAAGTATAACACCTTTGGTGGATGAAAATGAGAACTTATAGCAGAGGAGATAGTATTTGCCGTAGATATGAGCAAAGACGCTGATTTTGATACTTGGACGATTACTCAATACAATAATGAAAACAATCCTGTTGTATCGTGAAATTGTACTCTCTCTGATTCAAAAAAGCTAATCACATGTGTACCTAAAAATTCAGAAAGCAAATTTGTACTCTCAAATACATCAGTCTACGAAAACACGACTCTCTATAGCCTGGGTGCAGTAGCAAGAAATATAGGCAGTAACGAGCAAATTATCATAAAAAATGCACAGATAAAACTCAGTGATGCTCAAACTACTATAGAATGAGAAACTACTCAAAAAATCACCAAGTATGAAAAATGAGTACCTCCAACTCTCGTGAACAATATAAGTGCAGACATCTACTGGAGCCCTGAAAATGAAAACCAGAAAACAATCACAAACCACAGCATCACAACAGGAAATCTAAATATCACGGTGGATTCTATATTTTACCCTATGAATATTAGTTACAGTGGGCTAGCGGAAAATATGCAGACCGCGAACACAATCAAGGAGGCATTTTTGATGCAATGAGATCAAAAAATGGCTATGTCTTGTACACCTCAAACGGCTCTGGGCCAGCACACCCCAACCATTTATGGTGTGCTATGTACCCCCAATGGTAATGCTACCATTCCGAAGTGAACCACTACAGATATGAGACTCGTGATCGACTTTGTTGAATCATCCATTACCTATACCAGTTATCATATTTCTAGCCCCAATATTTTCTATTCTATGGGTAGGCGTCAATATTATATCTGAGAGTACCAAGAACCCTACAGGCTCTATATCACCAACGAAGATGATACTTACTGGTATACTGGAGATTGGAATTATAATTCCTACCCTACACTGAAGAGAATGGTCGAGTGCCGGAAAACAGGAGCAAAAGTAGCTGATACACTCTGTACGCAGAAAAAACCTGTCACGGAGCAGATAATTCTCCAGAACTTTGTTATTGTTTCGCCTTGATTCCAAACAGTGAAAAAACAGGAAAATGCCAACTATAGTGTGCAAATAACAAATACAAGCTGAAAAACACTAGAGAATGTGTCAATACGATGACAATGGGGGCAAAGTTGTGCTCTAGCACCAGATCAGACGGAAGGTCCAATTATTTCTGGTGAATTGAGGGTAAGACCTCTCCACACTTGAGGAGCAACCGAATTTTTTGACCCAAATGAAACAATAGAATATACTTGTGGTCTGAAATATCCACATCTTGGCTCTTTCTGGGAGAGTAATGATTTCATTTGATATTCTCTCTCTGGAGACACTGTTGCTTGAGGGTGATTCCATTTTGTGACAATAGTTGAGGATACACCTCTCTGTGATGAGAGCACGCCAGATTCAAGTGATGGAGAGACAATATGAGAGATTGGCTTTTGTAGGGCATATGAATCACTGCAAGAAAATTTGTAGAAAAAATCATAAGCAAAATACCCCCAGAATTCTGGGGGTATTTTTTATAGCATAATATTTGCATTGTCCAGAAATGTCTGATACGATGATGAGGTAATCCCTTATTTTTATCTTATGGTCACTCTATCTCCGTCTCAGAAGAAAACAGCATTTGCTGTTGCCCTGCTCGCACTCATCGCTGTATGAGTCATGGTATCGGGTCGTGGTGGGTTCACAGGTCTCCGATCGGATGCTTTTAATAATCCGAGCTTTGTGTGTACGGAGGCATCAATGATGTCTGGAGAAATGAAATATACACAGGCTGGTACAGATATTGCAAAATTGACTGCTGAAAAGACAAAACTTCAGGCACTCGTAAAAAAATGGAGTTCAGATATCAAAGAAAATGAGGCTCTCTTAGCTAAATCAGAAAAAGAAAAAACAGCAGCAGAAAAAAATGTAGTGAATATTGAAAAATATATCAAAGATAGTTGTTCAGTTGCAGCTTTCAAATCGCTTCAACAGGGAGGCAGAGCAGGTAATGGTACTGCCTATAACAACAGACAAAAAACTTGTAATCAGAAAAAAAATGATCTCCAGAAAGCAAAACAAAATGTAAATACTATACAGGCACAAATCGCACAAGCCAAGGCTGCTATTGCTGCCATTGGACGAGGAAGTATCACGAATACACAATGACAAATCCCGCCCCTCGAACAAAAGATACAAACAGCAAAAAATTATAGAGAGGATTATGAGACATGTAAGAGGGCTCTCGTGAAAAAACCAAGTATTACATCTGTTTCTCCAGAAGTAGGTTCTGTTGGAACTATTATTACTCTATATTGATCAGGCTTTACCTCTCAATCAACTGTTCTGATTGGTGATGCTGTTATTGATGTGACTCCTACAGATGTTTCTCCTAATGGAGATTGGTTAAAAGTTATTTTCCCTCAAGAGGCTCTCGTTAATTATCTGTCAGATATCTATTCATTGAGGGTGAGCAATGTTGGCAATGTATCTGTAGATAGTGGTTTGGCGAGTAATAGTGTGTTATTTAGTATAATTCCTGCTGCAACCTGTGATAATCTCACTGTCACACCGACAAGTGTCACCAATGGTGGCAGTGTAACCTATACTTGTAGCGGAAGTAATGCAACCAGCTATTCTATAGTCGCTAAACGACCAGATGGTAGTATCTTTGTTACATCGACCAATGCAGCTGGATCGATTATTCTCCCTACAAGTCCTCTCGGTACATACGCTGTATCATGTTTCATCAATGGTCAGACGACGACTCCTGCAGCATGTCAGAAGACAGTGACAAATACCGCCACTACTGCAGTTTGTGGAAACGGTATTGTAGAACCAGGTGAACAGTGTGATGATGGGAATACAAATAATGACGACAGTTGTAATAATCAGTGTCAAAATAATGAGGATGATACACCTCTAAAAATTTGGGGTGTTTATTCAAATATTGATAATTATGTTGCAGCAGCAGGTGGTTCAATAGATGAGGGTTACGTACAGTACTGTTTTAACAAAGATATCAGAATAATGGAATTAAAGATGGAGGTAGATAAGCCTAACAGCGTTGCGAGTATACGAGTCGGGGATGTCTCTGCTCCAGTTGTCAATGGGGTAGCATGGTTAACAAATCTAAATGCTGCTCTGAATTATTATCGCTGTATTGGTGTCTATATATCATATCCTCATGTCGGGACGGGTGGTGTTCCTTCATGAACAGAGTCTGTAGCAATTCTCACATCTGTAAATGGATCAAAAGTTGTGCAAACAAAACCTGGTGCTTGGACATTGTTAGTCGGATCTAAACCTACAGTTACTGTAGCTAAACCTGTTGGAGCTGTTGTTTCTGTCGGTAACATCAAAGCTATCGAGGTCACTGTGACTGCTGATGCGAAGGGTGATATCACACTTAATTCCCTTCCTATCAAGGTAGGTGTTGAAGGTACAACTACTGAAATCAACACAGCTGGTACAAATACTGTAATTGTCACAAAAAAAGCTGACAGTTCTACTATCGCTACTACGAGTACAGAATTTACATATGGTGTCGCTACTAAGAGCGGTTTTTCTACTGTATCCTTTACTGGTGGTTACTTGATCCCAGCTGGTACATCACAGACATTCCAGATATATATCCCTGTAACGGCCATCACACCAGGTGTCTCTGGTTCCACTTCACTCTCTACCTCTCTTTCTACAGGCGTAGCTGATTGATATGGCTTTAGTTGGACTGACACAGCAGGTAATGCTAGTAGTCCACAAACTGTTATATTGAACACCCCTTATATTACCTTCACGAATTAATCTTACAAATAGGGTATTTGACTTAATAGATGTAATTATATAATAAATTAATGAACGATAAGATACCCCTTGCTACCTCCGATAACCTCTCGCGCAGAACGGCATTCAAAACGCTTGCTCTCTGAGTCGCTGGTCTGGTATCAAGAGGACTTGCCGAAGATAAAAAAGAAGACTCTCTTCCGCCACTCCCAGAAATAAAAACCAAAGAAGAGGTTCTTGCCTATTTTCAGAAGACTCTGCGCCCTGCTATTTCGGAGGCGCTCCATAAGCTTTTGGATGAGAAAAAATGGGGCTATGCGACCAGTAAAGAATCATTTGAAGAGGATATTATTGCTGCTTCGAAGAATATTCCTGCGCTCATCCAGCTCGAAGAACTAGTGACAAAATGACTGATCACCAAACGACTCATAAAACACAAAGACCCCATCTATAGTGAACTCTGAGTAGATATACGAGTGAAGGGTGTAGACGATCCCCTTAATGGCTTTTATTGGTATTCTCAGTCTTTCAATCCAGAACGGTGAGCATCACTCTAATACATCTCTAAAATACCCCATTTTTGGGGTATTTTTTATTTTCTTTTTATAATTACTCTCCCCTGGAATTGGCAGAGTTTTTTTCGTAAGTCTCCTTTGCAAAATGATTATTTTTTCGTATCCTACAGTTCGTCCTAATATTGAGCCGCGATGGTGGAATGGTAGACACGATGGACTCAAAATCCATTGCCGCAAGGTGTGAGAGTTCGAGTCTCTCTCGCGGCACCAAGCTAGGAATCGAACACCGTATCTCCCCTAATTTCTCAGAAATATGCACATAGAACTCGACTCCGATACGCTTTTCACCGCCATAAAAACGGTCGCTCATGCTGTCATAAATAGCCCCACAACACCAATACTCGAAAATGTGCTCCTCCGTGCGACCAATGAGAAACTCACGGTCGTGGCGAATAACCTCGAGATGGCTATCGAATACACGATTGAGAGTGGCATAGAGATAAAAGAACCGGGCGATATCACTGTCTCTTTTCGTTTTCTCGCGTCGTATCTAAATCTCCTCGACCCAACTCGTCTCAAGATAAAAACTGACACCGGGCACACGCTCAATTTCACAGCAAATAAACAAAAAACGAGATTCAAAGGACTCTGAGCGGACGAGTTCCCGATGATTCCTGCGACACGAAGAGATACGAAATTTCGCATGAGCTCAGATGTGCTCAAGCGAGCTTTTAGCAAGACGCTCTTCTCGTGTGCAAGCGGAAATATCCGTCCGACACTCGCTGGTGTCTATATCCAGCTGCATACTGACCACATTACCTTTGCATCGACAGATAGTTTCCGACTCTCTGAATACCGATACAATTGTGACACAGGTGTCGACAAGAAAATCGCGATTATCCTCCCAGCGAGAAGTGCTAACGAGATGATGAAGACGCTCCCTGATGGTGTCGATGTAGAGGTCTATTTCGCAGATAATCAGATACTGCTCGTCTACGAAAGTGTCCTCTTCTACTCTCGTCTCCTCAATGGTCACTTCCCTGACTATGCCAATTTCTTCCCAAAAACAACAAGCATCAACGCGCTCACAAATAGATCAAAACTCATACAATCTCTGAGACAGGTGAGTCTGATCGCTCGAGAAAATAATTTTAATGTCAAAATGGCTCTCGATAGCAGCGGTGTTATCCGTCTCGACTCTGGTGATACAGAGCTCGGTGCGAGTGAGACAGAAGTCCCAGCAGAAATCGAGGGAAATGACCAAGTCGGACTCAATGCGACCTACTTCATCGATGCACTCCAGGTCATCGAAGGTGACGACGTCCGTGTAGGTTTTGAGACCAGCCTCTCTCCTATCCTCATCCAGGGAACGAATCTGAATACTCAGGAAGAAGACTTCAGACATATTATTATGCCATTGAAAATCTAGAGATTTTCAAAAGAAGAAAGAATAAATAAAAAAGAAAAAAGATGGATTATTATCTCTTGGAAAACAGAAATAGGTTTTTAGGGGAATCACTGTCTGAGCGGGATGAAAACAGATATTCAGATGAACCTGGTCTATAGCGAGTTTGAGTTCCCCTAAATGCTTTTGGTACTTTTGGCAACAAAAGTACAATAAATTTTATGAGCGTTAATACATTTGCCATCCTCTGAATGATTTCTAATGTGATATTCGCATGGCCTTTTATTGTGGGAATGTGGCGGAAAAATATATCACTCCATCCCTATTCTTGGCTTATATGGATTTTAGTTTGAGCCATTAATGCGTATGGCCTGTACTCTCAGGGTAATTCTGTCGCTTTTTTGGCTCAATTATGGGGTATGTCTTTTTGGTGTGTGTATTGTGTGTATGGTTTTGTACATGAGAAAAAAATCTCTCTCAATTGGATAGATACAATTTGCCTTTCTGGTGGTGTTTTAGCTATTATTATTCTTATCATTTTTGGTCTCACAGAAGCTATCGTGGCAATCATAGTGGTTGATCTCATAGCTATTATTCCAACCTGGAAAAAGATACATTTTCATCCAGAATATGACAGAGCATTCCCCTGGTTCTGAAGCATCGCAACTCTCTGACTCTACCTCCTCTCTGTCGAGTATATTAGTTTCGAGAGTTTGGCTTTTTGGATATACTTACTGTTAGTAAATATTGGAACAGGGATCTATATACTCATGAGAAGAAGACAGTTATGAAGATAACATGCTATCAATTTAAACACTACAATAATACGTCTCTGGAAATATCCGAGGACCTTCAAATTGTCGTAGGCAATAACGGTTCTGGGAAGTCGACACTCTGCGAAGCACTGAGTATCCTCGTGAATGCCAGCAATCCACATCACACGAGTTGGGAAGAGAAATCATCATTTGGACAATCAGAATGGGCCCTCCGTCTCGAACTGTGAGAAATACTTTTTCAGTCAATTTTTGATGGAAAAAATCGCTCGCCGAAATGGCACATGGACGAGTCATCGTGTTCAAAGCCAAAGTATGAAGACAAGATGCTATATCGAGCGTTTTGGATACAGAGTGATCATCTGCGCGTCATATCGGGCGAACCGAGTGAACGGAGAAATTTTCTCGATGATATGCTCACCTTTGCGAGTCCTGGATATGACCGAATTCTGCGGAACTATCGTACAGCGCTCACCTCTCGCAATCGTGTGATTCAGTCAATTCTGGACAGAGAAGCGAGAAAAGAAGACCTCTCCTCATGGAATACCCTCCTCGCAGAATACGCTGTGCAGGTTATTGCGGAACGAAGGAAATTCTTCGCATGGTTCCAGACACAATCTCTCGACCATCTCAACCTACCAGGTCCAGTCCGAATAGAGCTCTCAGAGAGACACCCATTGGAAGAAGTAACGAAAGAATCATTTCTCAAACTCCTCAAGGAATACACTGAACGAGATCTCGTGGTAGGACGCACAACTGTGGGGCCACACCTCGATGAGGTGAGTTTTTCTGTCGAGATAAATGGAGTATGGAGCTGAACTAAGTACATACTCTCCCGTGGCGAAAATAAAATCCTCCTCCTCGCCTTTATCCGACTCCTCGGCAAATATGTCGAGGAAAACTCCTGAAAAAAACCCTTCTTCCTGCTCGATGATGTCCTCTCAGAACTCGATGAAGATCACACACACATTCTCTGTCAGCTCTTCGCAGATACAACGACTATTATGACTACACAACCCAACCATACAGCAGGACTGCCGTCGGATATCGTCATGACGCAGTTATAGTTATTGACAGGCAGTATATTCAATAATTATAAAAAGGATTCAAACATGGACACACTGGTCTCAGTGATGTCTATGAATTTGTGAGAATGTACCTCTCTTGAAACAAGGCGATGATGGTCACAATATTAATTTGCATTGGATTGGAGAACGTACCAATCCTGTGACAAAATTAGAATGAGGGAATTATCATGTAGATGACGGGGCAACAATTATCGTCTATCCAACCAACTATAATGAAACAGAATAAATTTTCTTTTGAAAAAAAGAATCTTCCCGATAAAATATAGTTATTCTCAAATGAAATTTAGCTAGAGAATACAGTTAAAAAATCTAAAATTTATGAAAAAAATATCATTTCTTCTTTTGTTTATTTTCAGCTCAGTTTTTTCCTATCAGTGATATCAGTTAGAGTATGCTGAATTTTTGTGAGAGAAGGGTATTATTGTGCAGCACATAGATGATAAGAAGAAATACCGTCTTGAAGAGTCCATCACTCGTCAAGAAATGGTCGGCATAGCCATCAAGGTAGAAGGAACAAATTTGCCAAACAGTTATCCTTGCTACGGATATTTTCAAGACGTGCGATTTTGACCTTCGCACGAAGACTCTTGGGTGTGTCGAGCTGTAGAAGTAGGTGCAGATTTGGATATTGTCAGTCGCGATAATGCCAAATTTAGACCCAGAGATCTATTAACCCGTATAGAAGCCCTTGCAATGCTGGTTAAGTCTGCAGGATTAGAATACCCTCGTGGTCTTAGCGTCACAGCTAGATGACAATCGGTTCTTGATGTGTATGGGAATACTCCGCAATGGCAGATTGACCTCATAGAAGCATCAATTCAGTCAGGGGTAATCAGTATAGGTAACTCGCTAAATCCAGTTGGGGCTTTTGGGCCAAATACTCCTGCTACACGTGCTGAAGTTTTTGAATACGCTTATCGTATTATGAATTTACAAGAACTTGACGCAGGAAATAGTTCGCAAGAAGAATCTGTAATTACTGGGACTATTCGATCCAACTCTAACAACACCACAACTTATATTTCCCCTTCGAGAGAATTTCAGGTTACTTATCCAAAAAAGTCAGAAAATATCCATTTCTATCCTCTCATAGAAAATCATGTTATAAATTGATTTGATGCATTGGTATGAATATTTGATATGGTTGGCCTTTATGAAAAAGACACATCAACAGCTATCATGGTAACCAGAGGTATAACCACCGAACTAGAGGAATATTGAATCACTCAAATTTGAAATGCGAATATCGAAGATTCAATTACTGATATCTGAAATGGTATATATTATTTCTCTTCTAGTGAAAGCGAAAATGGCCCTATGATTGGTTATATGAAAATAATTGAGTATTGAGAATATACCTACACTGCTATGGTTATGACAGATGAATTAGTGATTACAGAATATAGTAAGAATATGTATATCAGTATTCTGAATTCTTTTAGGCTCAATTAGTCAGATGCATTCTCTCATCATCACTGCTCATCCGAGCTCTCACGGATTCACTCATGCGATAGCGCAGAGATACAGGGAAATAAAGGAAAAAACTGGTCATACTGTGGAGATTTTGGATCTCTATCGGACAGAACTCAAGATGGGCTATCTCTCTTTTGAAGAGAAGTCAGATATGAAAAAACCTGATGCCACGCGTGACGCCATTCAAGCAAAGATAACTGCTGCCGATGAGCTCGTGTTTGTCTTCCCTATCTGGCATGTGAATATGCCCGCTATTTTGAAAAATTTCTTTGATACTATTTTTACTGGTGGATTCGCCTATCAATATACGAAGAGTACTTTTATGTTTCCCCAGAAACTCCTCACAGGAAAAACTGCGAGAGTATTTTGTACTTGTGATGCCTTTAGCTTTCTCTACTGGTTTTTGGGAAATCCGCTCTTTATGATTCTACGGTTTGGTGTATTTGGCTGGTGTGGGATGCGGCTCAAGAGTTATGTCAATTTTGGTCGTATGAGAAAACAAACACCAGAAAGCTGTGAGAAATTGCTCCAGAAAGTCGCTCGCATGGCTCAATAATCATACCCATTATTACAAGATATAGAGAAATAGGTTTTTAGGGGGAGATTTGCCTTGAACCTGCCTGCCGGTAGGCGGGTGGCAAAACGAGTAACTGTCTGAGCGGTGCCTCCTTGTGAAAGGATGTGACCTACAAGGCCGGAGGATTGTGAAAAAACCCCCTTTGGTTCCCCCTTTATCAAGGGGGCATACTACTTAATTTATAGCGAGTTTGTGTCCCTTGAATTGTTTTGGATACTTTTTCGACGAAGAGAATCAAACGAATCATGAGCCTGAAGAATGAAGAAATATCCACTGAAAAATCTCTTGCAAATAGTATTTTATGTCTAAACTATTCAGTAATAAATTTTATGATTTTTAGCAAGAAATCTCACATAACAGAAACGCAGGTCATGGGTTTCTTCAAATCCCTCATGGAAGCGA
>JBFZBA010000071.1:0-12641 GCA_041308705.1 Candidatus Altimarinota bacterium | reverse complement strand
CATCAGTACTACCTATGAGATTATTTTGAAGTTGCACCAGTCTCGTATCGAGATTGGCAATGATGCTCTTTTTCTCCTCAGACGACATACGAGAAAAGAGCTGATCCATTTGTCGTCCGAGCTTATCTGCATACGATACAAAGTCTGCAGAAGGAGTAAACGCCATCGCAGATGGCAAAGAAAAAAGAAAAAAGAGGAGCAATGCCCAAAGGCATCGCGAGTAAGATGAAAGGATTTTTTTCATGGTATGATTCTATCTATTTTACAAAAATCGACAGTCCTGGTCTATGGACAATTTTGGGGAGATTTTCCTCTCTTTTATTTTGAAAGTTCTGCTAAGGCTTTCTCATAGTCCCCTGGCTTCGCTGTCCAGTCATGATACGCCCAATTATTCTCCATAAATGAGACTCACTTTCCGAGTGTCGTAGTCGCGATAATCATGGTTGGTTTCTCATGTTTATCTGCGGTTGAAAGTGCCCCCAGAATCTCAGTAAAATCATGACCATCGATTTCAATAACTTCCCAGCCAAATGCCCGGTATTTCTCAGCGAGATTACCAAGTGGCATAATCTCATCCGTAGTCCCCTCTATCTGCAGACCATTGTAGTCCATGATAGCGATGAGATTTCCGAGATTCCATTTCAACGCAGACATCACAGCCTCCCATGTCTGTCACTCCTGATGTTCACCGTCAGACATACAGCAGACTACCCGTTGTTTTGAAGAGCTTCCATCATTCTCTTCATTTCCCTCATTCCTTCATTCCTTCATTTTGAGAGTAAGTGCTATTCCCACCGCCTGAGAAAGGCCATGCCCGAGAGGTCACGAAGAATTTTCAACTCCTGGAATGGAGAGCTTTGGATGTCATTGCAGCAGTGAATCAATTTTTCGAAGGTGCTTAAATTCTTCAACTGAGAAGAAACCACGACGACCAAGTGCTGAATAATAAATCGGGCAAATATGACCGTTTGAGAGGAGACAATAATCCCTCTCAGGATTATTGGGATTCTCGGGAGTAGTATTGAGAAAAGAGAAATACAGTGCTGCAAAAATATCTGCCATACCGAACGGTCATCCAATATGACCCGAGCCAGCCAGGTGAAGCATCTCGAGAACATCCAGCCTCAACTGGTGAGCTATTTTCTGAAGTTCAGCAATGTCAGTAGTGTGAGAAAATGTAGTCATAAATAAATTTAAAAATCCTCCATTTTTCTTTTTTAATTTTTAATTTTTCATTGCAAAGCGAAGTCCTCCATAAATTTGGCTAAACCTACATCTGTGAGGTCATGCTGAAGCATCTCATCAATGAGTTTCGGAGGAAGTGTGACGATATCAGCACCGACCAGAGCACATCGACGGATATGCTCAACAGAGCGAATACTTGCAGCGAGGACTGCTGTCTCATAGCCGTGAAGTCTATAGAGGTTGACTATATCCTCCACGAGCTTGACTCCATCTTCGCCACGATCATCGAGTCGACCAACAAATGGACTCACGAGTGTTGCACCGAGTTTCGCCACTGCCCATGCCTGTGTCACAGAGAAACAGAGCGTCATATTTGTCGGGATTCATTCTGCTGCGAGGACCTTGAGAGCTTTGATACCTTCTGGAGTAATAGGAAGCTTCACATAGATATTATCACCCCAAGATGCGATTTTGCGTCCTTGGTCTATCATTTCTTCTGCTGAGAGTGTCGTCACCTCAGCACTGACTGGTCATGAAATAATCTCAGCAATGGCGCGTATGCGTGTTTCCTGATCCACTCCTTCCTTTGCAATTATAGAGGGATTGGTGGTGATACCATCGACGATACCATAATCATTGTATTGTGTAATAAGTGACAAATCAGCTGAATCGAGAAAGAGTTTCATAATTAAAAATTGATTAAGTTTACCAGGTTAAATATGTTTACTATGTTAAAAGGATTCTGATTTTTTACAAATTCCTCCATTTTTCTTTTTTCTTTTTTAATTTTTCATTGCGAAGCTAATTCACATCTTGTATGAGACGATACTCATATTCTCTATTGGGCAAGAGAAGTATGCCGAGGAAGTCGAGTCTCGTCTGGGAATAATCAATACCATTTTTGAGTCAATAAAATTCTATTGCTCGGAGAAGGGTCTTTATTTTCTTTGGAGTCATAGAATCCTCTGGGTAGCCAAATATCGTACTTTCACGGTATTTCACTTCAACAAATCTCCAGAGTCCGTCTTTTTTGCAGATGATATCAAGTTCTCCTCCGAGAAATGTCGCGTTTCTCTCAACAATCTCATAGCCTCAAGTTATGAGGTATTCTACTGCGAGGTCCTCACCAACATTTCAACGAGAGCGATAATTAAATCCTGTCATACGATGAGTCTACAGAGAGTATGCAGTTTGCAAGTAATTCAGAAATGGCTTTAGAAAGCGGTATTTCTATGTCAATAACTTTTGGGTTGCCATCTTTTCTCAGAGAATACAATGTGAGCATAATTTTCTTTTTTATGCGTCGTATATCTAGCCTCTTGGCTCTTCTGGCCCTCTCTGCACAGTTTATACCCACCGTAGTACATGCTGAAGGGTGATATTATCTCGTCTCTGCGTATTACTCACCGCTCGAATGACAGGATTTCTACCTCCACGGCAGCTACGCAGATGAAGTAAAGATGAATGGAGCGGGGAAAACAACAGCATCATGACAGCCAGTACGAATTGGTGCGATAGCAGCACCACGAGAAATGCCCTACAACACTCGTGTACACATCAAACAAAACCTCACTATCCGAGGAAAAGCCTACGATTTTGATTTCCATGGTACTATACTTGATCGCGGCGGTGCAATACATTCAGCTTCAAAGCTTCCTCGTCTCGATATCTATATGGGTAAGTGACAAGAATGACTCTGCCGAGCAATCAATTTCGGTGTGCAGACCGTCTATGTAGAGTTTGATAACAATACTTCTATCCCCGATACGAGTTCTTTTGATACCATGCCTGGCAATTGTAGTAATCCAAACAACGAGACTGTTCCACTCGCATCAGGCATAAAGTTACCTTTTGATCCATTTACTATGCCTATAGGATCTGGAAGCACAATAGAAGATATCAAAACAGTGCAAAAGCTCCTCACCCGAGTAAATGCGTACACAGGGGCAATAAATGGACTCTATAATGAAGCTCTCACCGATGCAGTGTTCCGTTTTCAAAAAGCGAACGGTATCGTCAAAGAGAAAACAGATGACGGAGCAGGAACATATGGACCAAAAACTCGAGGTATGCTCAAGGCCCTTCTCTCAGGTGAACTCAATAAAACTACCAATACTACAGTAGTAAACAACAACACAACGCCAACAAATCCTACTAATACCAATACTACACTAGATAACACAACCAATCTCACACCAGAACAAAATACAAACGAGCTCGGTGATGTCCGAGAACTACAAACACAACTCAAAGACCTCGGATATTTCAAATTCGATGTTGATGGTATCTACAATAAGAGACTTGTCGACGCACTCTATGGATTCCAACTGGCAAAAAAGATAGTGACAGGAGAAGAAGACCCTGGTGCTGGCTACTATGGACCAGTCACAAAGAGCGCTCTCGCTGAATCATACGCATCATACATAGCGAGAAAATGAGAGATCGCAAACCTCGAATCATCACTCAGCGAAGCACAGGCAGCACTCAATACATCACGAGATAAGAAAAAACTCGAATTCGTGAACATGATGAAGAAAATACCAACAGCCAAAATCGGACAAGTCCACCCAGAAATCCGTACACTCCAAAAGAAACTCAAAGAACTCGGTTATATGACAGTCAAGGATACAGCGATATTTGGTGAGATAACCAAGGGCGCTCTCGCGAAATACCAACTCGATCTCAAGGCCATAGACAGTCTCTCTTCTTCGTCTGCAGGTGTACTCGGTGATAAAACGAGAGAAGCTATCGCTATTGACCTCTACAATAGATGGCTCGCGACAGATACTGGCAGTACGAAAGAAGTCGACCGTATCAAGGCGGAGATAGAAGCACTCAAGAAAGTATAAATTGACAATTAAAATAATTATAATATAGTCACTATTACTATACTTTATAAAGTACCCCTACGAGATTAGAACAAAGCTCGTCATCACGACGAATGGTCAGCTCGTCATCATGAAACAAGAATACTGTAGCATTAAAAGTTGCTAGCCTTATGGCCTTCATGTGAGCTACTTCGTTGGCCACTTTACCAAAAAAGGCATGAGAGGTAACAAGAGAGGATGTCTGGTGAACTGATATTGAAAAATTCACTCGGGCTGCGGAACTCGTAGCTGAAGACAACGGTACTATCAAGGACGAAGACTTCAAAATTATAGATAAAGACCTCGAGGCAATAATGAGTGACAACTCTAAGACTCGCAAAAAAGTAGGAAATTATATAGAGTTATAAAAATTATTTTCCTACAAAAATCCCTCTGGACACCAGAGGGATTTTTAGAGGCTCTTCTTCCACCAACCATTCTCCAGGCTCCAGCCATAGAACATATAGCCCAGGACAATCAAAAACAGCGTCAGGAGCAGTGAAACATCGAGAGACCAGTTATACAGTCCATGAAATCCTATAGCCACTATGAGTCCCCCTACAGTGCCGAGTGCACGATTGCGGAACGAGAAGAATACCCAGAAAGCAAAAAGTCCAACAAAGATATGGAGCGGGAGAGAAAAAAGTGTGCGTCACAGTATCTGTGTCATCGTCAGGTCATAGGAGAAATATCTGAAATTCTCAAAAACGCCAAACCCCAAACTCACAAAAGGACTCATAACAGCAGGATAGCTCAGTGTCACAGACTGGTACCATTTGCCTATCTCTTCATGAAACGGCGACCAGAGAAATGAGGTGACAGAATCCCCAGAGAAAGAAAGTATAAACCAAGCAAAAAACGAGAGAAAAATAGGAATAATAGCCACACTCCCTATGCGCTGCCATGAAAATGGAAGAGAGATAATGAAGAAAATCGCAGGAAACAAAACCCAATCACGCTGTATAAAATCGCTCAAAACTGGTATGTACTGAAAAGTGACAAAGATACCCGCGACAATCATACCACGAATCACCCCCCTGCGAGCCTTGTTAATAAAATTCTGATCCACCCCCTCATACATCATATAAGAAACAATATACGACCAGAGAACGAGTCCGAGAAAAGCAGCAAAAAGTGCAAAAAGCGTATACATGATTATTTTTTGTGTTTCTTTTGAAAGACTATCTGATATTTGCCCATGGAATAAGTCTTTTCGAGGACTTTATTAACCTTGTACCACCCGAGGATAATCCACGAACCGAGGATGAGGAGAAATAATCCAACCAGAAAACCCAGAATGGCAGGATTAAAAAGTATAGCCACGCCGATAATGAGGCAGATAATTCAAAAAGTAAGCATAAGACTAAATTTAAGTGAAAGTAGTATAGATATGTTTTCATTTGGAACAAGAAAAATCCCAGACAAGCTGGGATTTTGAGAATCAGATGATAGATACTACGACAATTCGTCAGACAACTCACGGTAGCGAGAACATACGATAGCCTGTTCACGAACCTTTCGTCGAGTAGGATCTTTTTTGTTATAACGACGAGCTCGGAGATCAGTGATCAAACGAGAACCGTAGAGGAGTTTCTTGAATCGGACAAGCATTTTGTCGCTTGACTCACCTTCTTTCTTTGTAGCGTAAAAACGAGCCATAACAATAAGTAATGAGTAAACTGTGGACAGTAAACAGGTGTAAATCTCTAAAACATCGGAATCAATCCTCTATTTACAGTTTACCTTTTACTGTTTACCTTTAACTTTGGAATTATAAGAATTATTTTCTCTTGTCAAAAAAATCATCATCTCGCACCAGAAACTCAGGAATATGGAGCTGGATTCTAGCCAGCAAACGATCAAGAAGTGAGTCATCGTCGTCTGATGCTTCTATGCTGACATGGAGCCGAGTTGTGGTGTCATTTTGGGCTATGAGAGTGAGGTCTATGATATTGATGCCCATTTCGTAGATGATATGAGTGATACGCGAGAGCAATCACGGAACATCATGAAATAAGAGAGAAAAGGAAATAACCTTTCACTTCTCCCCTGTCTGCCAGTATGCCGAGAGGAGCCTATCTGGATTGACACGAGCCAGCGATCCACAGTCAGCACAGTGTATCATACATCGACCACCCGTACGCAATACTGCCATGATATCGTCAGGAAAGTGAGGATTGCAGCATTGGGCCATCTGATGAGGAATATTTTTCTCACCACCGACGATGACAGAAGTAGGGAGAGAAATCGTCTGTCTCTTTTCAGTTTTTTTGACTCTCTCTCGTCGAGGCAGAAAGCTCGATGCTTTGCGAATTCATTGACCAATTTGATAGTAAAATTCTTCCTGTTTTTTTGGATCCAGGACACTCCCATAATACTGTGAAAAATTGGCGAGATTATCATGTAACTTGATACCAGCGGTCTCAAAAGTTTCAAAGAGGATTTTTTTTCCTTTTTCCACGATTTTAGCACGATCTCACGAGAGCCGTTTTACCTCTATACCTATCTGAGATTTAGCCTTTGAAGAGACAACAAAATCCAGCCACTGAGGTGTCGGATGAGCAGAAGTGCTCGTAATAATCTCGACGATATCTCAGTCATGAAGGAGGGTATCGAGCGTGCTGATTTTACCATTGATGCGAGCCCCTACTGTGTGGT
This sequence comes from Candidatus Altimarinota bacterium, assembly GCA_041308705.1. Taxonomy (GTDB): domain Bacteria; phylum Patescibacteriota; class Gracilibacteria; order BD1-5; family JAGOOR01; genus JAGOOR01. The sequence goes on along the minus strand of JBFZBA010000071.1, from coordinate 5,931 downwards.
ATCCGACATTAGAATGCACGGCGTAAGCGAAATCCACCGGAGTAGCACGATGTGGCAGCTCGAAAACATCACCCTTTGGAGAGAAAACGAAAAGCGTCGGGAGAGTGATTTTCTGACCCATGAGAGAACCCTGTTCGAGGAGAGTATCCATCGTCATCTGGACGAGATCTTCGTACCCATCTTTTCTCTGCATACCGTCTCCATGGATTTTGTAGAGGATATGTGCGGCTGTCCCCCGCTCTGCATACTGATCCATCTCCCGCGTCCGAATCTGTATCTCTATCGGCTGACGATATCAGTCAAATCAGAGTACAGTCGTATGGAGGCTCTGATAGCCATTTGGCTTTGGGACGGCGATGTAGTCCTTGAATCGTTCTGAGAGAGGTGTGAAATGCCCGTGAATAATCCCCAGAATAGCATAACAATCAGATATATCGTCGACGATGATTCTGAGGGCAAAAACATCATAAATCTCACGGATACTCTGGGCACCATACTGTTTAAACTTTCGGTAAATAGAATAGGGTTTTTTGACTCTATAGCTAACAGATTCTCTGTATTTCTCGGGGAGAATTTCACGGACCTTCGTGACCGATTGTGTCAGAAATTGTTCTTGTTCGAGGGTATAGTGTGCGAGCTCCCCTGTCACCTGCAGATATCCATCGAGATCGAGCTCGCGAAGTGCCAGTGTCTCCATAGATTCCTTGAGGGCATAGAGACCCAATCGTGCGGCAATAGGGGCATAGATAGAGAGGGACTCGTCGGCAATTCTCTGAGCCTTTGCAGGATCAGCATGGTACTGGAGAGTGCGGAGATTATCGATTCGATCAGCGAATTTGACGAATATACTTCGGACATCCTGAGCCATCGCGAGAAGTGTCCGCTGCAATCGCTCAATAGTCTGTTCATTTCACCTATATTTAACCATTCCCACTTTGTCGAGTGCCTCGACAATCCTCCGAACTTCAGGTCAGAATAGTTCCTCTATCTCAGGAAGTGTCCCTGATCCATCGGAAACAGTATCATGGAGCAGTGCTGCTACAAGAGTCGTGCTATCTGGCTCTATAACCATCAATTCCTGAGCAACAGCAACTGGATGATTGATATAGGGTTCTCCGGATTTTCGTGTGTGTTTTTCGTGTGCTTTTCGTGCGTATTCATAGGCTCGCTGGATTATCCCACTTTCTTCTTTGCCATATTGCTCATATCGCTGAATTATATCTCGAATTATTGCATCTGTATCGAGAGTTTTTACCACGAGAGTATTCTAGTAGAAAGGAATTTTTTATCAATGAGTGAAGATTTGCAATACATGAGAAAATGTGCTAAAATGATTATGTAATAAGTACTTTATGGTAAAAACTGATTTCCCTCGTGATGGCGATTTCGCACCACCAACTGACTACGCGGACCAATCTCCGCTGGATACGAGAGAGCGAAAAGAGCTCAAGAAAAGTACATCGAAAAACCTCAATGATCTCAACCGAGAGCTCTGAGGAGATTTCGCCAAAGTGACTGTATTAGGAACGATAAAAACTTTTGATAAGGGCTATGGTCTGAGAATAAGAGATGATAATGGTGATAAGATTGGCACAGCCTATAAGTGAGAACAAGTGCGTATTTTTGGGAGAAAGAAACGCGTCGCCGACAGTGAAGGAATATTGCGGAATTTTCTCAAAGTAGGCGTCTATAATAGTCGTGGGAAAATAGATGAGCAGAGATCGGGCTGGGTCGCAGAAGATTTCGTAGAAGTCAACCCAGAACACATAAATAGTCTCATCAGAAATCTCGAAACAAGAATTGATAGACAGGAAAAGCCGGAACCAGTGAAGACTGAAGAGAAGAAGCCGGAACCAGTGAAGCCTGAAGAGAAGAAGCCGGAACCAGTGAAGTCAACAACTGAGACACCAGGGAAAGCACCGGAGGCTAGAAGTAGTATAGATACGATTCAGAATCGTGATACGATTGGTGAGATTTCACGAAATATCAATATTACTCCAAAAGAAATGATGGAGGCAAGCAAACCTCAAGTCTGAACTCCATTGTATATTACTGACCCTTTGGCGATTCCAGGAGCAAATAAACTAACTCCAAAAACAGATGCAACTCCTGCAAAAGAGACACCTAGTACTCCTATAGTAAAACCAGAAGAAAAGAAGACAGAAACTGCGAAAACTGAGGTGAAACCTGAAGTTAAGAAGCCGGAACCAGTGAAGCCTGAAGTTAAGAAGCCGGAACCAGTGAAGCCTGAAGAGAAGAATGAATCCACCATGCCGCCTGATTCTAACGATAAATGAGAAATAAAGGAAAATATCTGATTGCCTGTGTTATCAGAAAGGGATGAGAAAACTCTCGAACGGTCGATCGGGGAATATACAAGGAGACATGAAAAAAATAAAACAAATCCAGATACATATAATAGGACATTCCCTGGGAGATTTAACGATCACATCAAGTTCCTTAAAGATTCAAATATCCCTATGGATAATTCGTATTTTATCGATATAGCTCCTGGGGTTGGTGATTTTCATAATCAGGCTGGTGAGATACATAGTGATTACCCTGCTATCACATCCTGGGAAATAGCAGAGGCATTTCCTGAGACACAGGTTATAGCCATGGATCTACCAGAATCAGTAGACAGGCTAGCTCACGCAAGAGAAGTAATTAATCCACAAATCTGAGAAACACTCCTCACAAGAAACAATGTACAGGTTCTCGCATGAGATGGATTAAAATCCCTCCAAGATCAGCTACAGGGGGCTAAAGATATGCTGGGTAATCCTCTCAAAATCCCCAGAGAAAATCAGACAATTATCATCCGTGCATGTAATTCTATCGACTTATACTATCCTTTCTCTGAGGTAAAACCAGCTATACATAAAATGGCATCCGATTTTGAGGACCAGAGACTGATACTATTTCTAGGGGATAAAATACTGCATAAAGAAGCTGGGAAGAAGCAATTCACAATCATTGGACAGATCTCTGAGCGATGATTTAATCACAATAATCAGACCACAGACCATATACCAGCTGACACACCGGCATACGAAATATATAATGAATATAAGTCACTTTTTAAAAAAACAAACGGACAAGAAACAGCATGAGAGACTCAATGATGATTAAATGTAGTACTAACAGAGATAGAGAACCCTAACCCTCTACCCTCAGAAATTTACAATAAACTTACTGAAACACAAAGAGCAGACTATACTGAAACACAAAGAGCAGATTTGGAGCGATTAAGTGATTTAGCTACAAGACAATATCCAGATGAAATAATAAATAAGCTAGAGAACCGGATAAATGATCAGTTGAAGTTAAAATCAGAAAACGATTCAATAGATACGATGTTTGGAGGAATGCTTTATAGTGCTTACGCAGATTGGGTAGAAAAACATTATGGCACGCCAGAAAAAAGAAAAGAAATCCCTTTTGTCAGATTACAAGTTTTGAATAGTACATTAACGGAAGAAAACTTTGAAGATATGAAAGAAATAAAGAACAAAAACAATCTTGTTTCTCTGGAATTACCAAATTTATATCTGGACCTAATTACATCCGAAAGATTAAAAACACTATTATTAAATAGTAATTCAATAAAAAATATTACTGTCAAAAATGGTGATAGGAAGGCAGTAGAAAATATAGAATCATTTTTGGGTATAAAAATAACTACTCTTAACGGTATGGAAGGGTAAAACATGGTCAGTTATTTGCATTGGAGTAAAAAATAGGGTACTATGAAGGGGTAATCCTCCTCTATATTTATGGTAAAAACTGATTTCCCTCGTGATGGTGATTTCTGACCACCAACAGACTACATGGACCGCTCTCCGTTGGACACTAGAGAGCGAAAAGAGCTCAAGAAAAGTACCTCAAAAAACCTCAATGATTTGAATCAAGAGCTTTGAGGAGATTTCAAAAAAGTCACTGTACTTTGAACTATCAAAACATTTGATAAAGGGTTCGGTCTACGAATACGCGATGATAATGGTGATAAAATTGGTACAGCCTACAAGTGAGAACAAGTGCGTATTTTTGGCAGAAAGAAAGGTGTAATGGATAGTGAAGGGAAAATCCGTAACTTTCTCAAAGTCGGCGTCTACAATAATCGGGGAAAAATCGATGAAAAAAGATCTGGTTGGGTTGCAGAAGATTTCGTGGAAGTCGATCAGGAGCATATAAATACTCTCATACAAAATCTCGAAACAAGAATTGATAGACAGGAAAAGCCGGAACCAGTGAAGCCTGAAGAGAAGAAGCCGGAACCAGTGAAGCCTGAAGAGAAGAAGCCGGAACCAGTGAAGCCTGAAGAGAAGAAGCCGGAACCAGTGACGCCAACAACTGAGACGCCAGAGAAAGCATCGGAGGGTACAAGTAGCATAGATACTATTCAGAATCGTGATACGATTGGTGAGATTTCACGAAATATCAATATTACTCCAGAAAAAAATACGGAGGCCATGAAGCCTAGTGCCTGATTTCCATTATTTATTACTGACCCCTTGGCGATTCCAAATATAGATACTTTAACTCCAAAAACAGAAACAGAAAAAGACTCACCCAGTACTCCTGTAGTAATACCTGAAGTAAAGAATGCAGAAACTGCGAAAACTGAGGTTAAACACGAAGAGAAGAAACCGGAGCCACCGAAACCTGAAGAGAAAAAGACAGAAGTAAATCCAGAACCAGTGAAGCCTGAAATACACAAACCAATTCCTGAAGCAAAACAATCGGAACCAATAATAACTGAAACAAAAGAACTGGAACCGATGCAGCCGGAACCAATTAGGCAGGAAGTACAAAAGCCTCAGCCTGAACCAGAAAAAGATGTCATCAGGAACTCTCTCGGAACAGTACTAGAAGAGAGAACAGTAAATATGCTCAACAAGATGAGCTCAAATGCAAAAATCGCCTACCAGAGAATGGTATGAAGGGCTCGGGACCTTCAATGTAACTTTATTATCGCGGATAAGCCATATGGCATGATATACATCTTTAATCAGCTAGGACAATGAGTTACTCGATTTCCAGCTTTGTACGGAAGAAAGGAGGGTGATGATATACCACTTGATGCACAGGGGAAATTGCCTGATCAATTAACTGAAAATGAAGAAATATCTCCAGCTGGCATATTCGTACTGAGTGAAATATATTATAACCCCCATAACAAAACAGACCTTCTCGATATAGGTGAAGACTATGACGAGGATGGTTATGCTGATTCGGAAAACGGAACCGCCCTACATCCACTGTTCTTGGAAAAACCTTGGCAGAATAGACCAGAACGGCTCAAATCAAAGACGCCGGAAGATAATAAAATCTCTAAAGGGTGTATAAATGTTTCTGAAGAAGCCTTTGAAAGATGGATACGCCCTTGTTTTGCAGATGGTGGACTCATAGCTACAACTCCTGATAATCAAGAAAATCTGGACATTTATATACCTCCGTACACATCTGATGTGAAAAATATGATAGCAGAAACCAGTAACTAGAAAAACCTGTATATTCTTCAATAAATAAAAGTATCATTATTTTGCATCCAGGAGAAAAATACGGTACTATAGAGAAGATAGCACAAAATTATGTCTAATCCAGCAACACCATCACCCGCTACAGCACCGACTGGAGCTCCAGAAATCGCGAGCATACAGGAACTGCAAACAAAAAAAGCCGATGTCCTGGCTCATCTTCAGGATATTCCTGATCTCACTGAAACAGAAAAAGCAAAATTTGCTGCAGAGTTCGAAGCAGATATGGCAGAACTCAATACTAAAACAGAAGAAGAAAAGAAAAGAAACCTCGGCAGTCTCCAAGCAGACCTAAATAAACTCAAAGAAGATATACACAGTGAGAAAAAAGATGCCGATGAAGAGCTGGGCACCACAACTCCAGCAACTGCACCAGCAGAAGCAAAACTCG
>JBFZBA010000070.1:0-13150 GCA_041308705.1 Candidatus Altimarinota bacterium | reverse complement strand
CTCGAGCCCCTGCTTTCATCTGTGTGATAAGAGAAGAGCCGGTAGCCGTCTGTGCGAAGAGGAACGACGCTGAAGCGAAGAGGACGAGTGCTGAGACTCAGATGATGACGGGTTTTTTCATGGGAGAAAAGGAAATAAGAAAAAAAATGGTTATTTACAACAGACAGCGTACGCGGTTCATCCTCAAGTGTTACTTGTATTGCTACAGTACCAACCATCTACTACTGGGACAGAATTCGCTGCTGGGACAAATCCAGAACAACCTCCTGATATGACTTTTCTATCTGCTGGACATGTCGCTGTGACAGCTGATCATCCTGGTGTAGTAATAGTTGTACAATCGAGGTTCATAGCAGAGAAAGTCCCTCCGCCACCAGTTCCAGCGCAGAGTTTTTCTAGTTTACTCACTGCAAAGGTACCATCAGAATTGGTAGCAAAAGTTGCTTTTGTACCTTTATCTATATATCATCCTATCCATCCTGGATTGAGATTAAATCCAAAGAAGGCTCTGCCTGCCTGTACGCCTACACTATATCTCATAGTTGGAACTCCCCCCAATACTGAGGTCGGAGCAGTCATTCTATAAATACAACTCATGTCAAAATCAGCTGTATCAGTCGTAGGAACATTGACCCAACCAGATCCGCCGCCACCTCCACCAGCATTATCATAACATTCGACGATAGTACCGCTCGTGAAATTTCCAAATCCAGAAGTGATAATACGCCATTTCTTGGCACCTATATAATTCAGTTCTGAATGTCCAACAGCTCATCCTGTGAAGACAATCTGACAAAAATCATGAGGTGCTGTCTCTATCATCTTACAGTTTGGTGTGAGAGTACCTGCAAAGTAAGTACCACAGTTCGTCAGACCAGTATAATCTCCTCCCAATCATCCCATATGTTTTGGGTTATTTGCCCATGAAATACCATTCCAGATGATACTATAGCGAGTTTTTGTTGTACTATCATTAACTTCAAATCAGCCTACACCGCCACCCCCACCACCCTGTGCCACGAGTTCCAAGAGTCTATTATATTCACCAGCTGTGAGCGTGTCTCCTGTTTTTTTACCGATAACTGGTGATGAAATATAGTCAGAAGGGTTCGTGACAGTACCATTGAGATCAGCAAGAAGATTGAATGAACGAACTGCAGCCTTCATCTCTGTGATGAGGGAGGAGCCAGTGGTCGTCTGAGCGAAGAGGAGGGTCGCAGAGGCGAGGAGTGCGAGTGCGGAGACTCAGATGAGGAGGGGTTTTTTCATGGGAGAAAAGGAGATAAAAAGATGAGAGAAATATGATTAGAATCCGCAGTTTCCACCCGTATATCCTGCTGGTCTCTGGAGGAGAAGAGGGAGGGTCGCAGTCGTGTAGGCGTAGTAATTGAGAGAGAGGCTACAAGTAGATCCATTGCCAACAAATGACGGTCTGAATCGTTCGAGGTCTTGCTTCTGTGCGTCTGCCAGTGAAGGAGCAGTTCCGAGAGTACCACTTGCGGAGAAGATTCGTGGAGTCGTTGAATCGATGACATCTGCACCACTTGGCTGGAGTGACCCACCTCTGGTGTTGTAAGAGTAGATACGACCATTGATGGTGAGTCTCTCTCCTGGTGTGGAAGCGCTACTGCTCTGCAGGGCTCCTCCGTCTGCTATGAGGACAGCATCAATACGAGTGACGGTTGGATCGATGATGATGTTACCACCATTGCCTGCACTATTTCGACGAGCGATGAGGAGGAGACTGTTGCCTGTGCCTGAGTAGGTGATATTTTCCTTGATATGAATATCTCCTCCATCGACGACGACTGATTTTGTACCCGTGCCTGCAGGACTTGTCATGATATCGAGCTTAGCGACTCGGTAGTAATAATAGCCATTCGTATTTTTTACTGTGCTATTTTTTACAAATGCGAGGTCATCCCAGTTTATGACATTCGTGTTTATGCGAGGCTCGAGCTGGTTGATGACAAGCGTCTGGATATTGGTAGCGAGTATACCTCGGAAGCAGGCAGCACTCGTAGGATTCTCTGAGAATGAGTAACCGTATTTCTGATTGTTTGATGTTCCGGCGAGTAAGAGACGAGCACTTGTGATACCACGGTAGGTAGCAAATGTCGGAATAGTAGGAGACATATTGGTCGCAGAGAAACATGCGTCAGTGACGACTGGGTAGATACCTCTCGTGGTATTACCAGCATTGTCACGGATACAGTAGGTGACGACTTCAGCGGTAGTGTCCACCGCTGGTATGGCCACAGTAGAGTTCGTTCTAATTCATCAACCAGCTGTCTGTGTCTCAGTGACAGTTGCAAAGAGAGGAGTGACGCCACAGTCTTCGGTGAAAGTGAGATTTCCGAGGTTCGTTCTTGGCCCTTTTCTCCAGATGATTCACTCATTATTGGTAGTTACTGGCGTAGTGGTTGGTGCATCCGTGTTCTTCCAGATCTTTGAGAGAGAGTCTGTCGCTGTGAGTGTGATATTTCTCGTCGCGGTCGTCGCTGACTCTGTGATAGTCATAACCGGTGCATCCGTGTCAATATTCACCTGAAGAGTCTGAGCAGGTAATATAGATTTATTTCCCGCTGTATCGACAACTCTCACTGTTTGTCCTGCTGGAATGCTCTCAGTAATAGTACGGGTATAGCGCAGGAGGTCAGCACCAATATTCACATCTCCATGCTGGACACCAGGATTCCATTTATCTTTCTGAGTGGTTGTATCATCAACGAGTTTTTCACATGAACATGAAGCAGATTCAGTGGTAGGTGCATCGCGACAGATGGCGACCGCTGTCACTGGTTTATTTGACCATTTACCTGCGATCACTTCTGTCGTGAGAGAGCTGTCTGTGTAGTAGTATTTGAGAGGTTCGAGTACTGGGGCGTTGTTGTCTCGCTCGACGGTTCTCGCCTGTGTCTGGAGAGACTGAATCTGCTTACCACTGGAATCTGCAGCATAGATATCATAGAATTCTCCGTTGTTGAGGATAGCCTTACAAGCAACGGTATCAAATATGTTATAAAGTTCTGGTGAGTTAGCAGCATATTTCTGACATTCTACCTGAGTATTGAGTGAGCCGTTGAAGCTAAATGAGAGTCTAAAGATACCACCATTGATAGCACCAGCTCAGGCAGCAGTGACCGCAGCTCCAAACATCTCGACACACTGTGTACGGATATCATCTGGTGCCTCTGGATTACATCAGATATGGTAAGTGCCTGTCTCTGCTGATGTACAAACCCTGTCAACAGAGTTGACGACAGAGAATGCTTGTGGGAGATTACAGTTGTTGCCGACACACGCAGTCGCACGACAGTAGTCATTGGTAGAGTATCATCCTCCGACCTGGACTGCACAGGCGACTGGGACTGATCCATTATTGAAGGTATGAGCCTGGGTCTGAGTCGAGATAGCACCTATCTGGTATTCTGCGAGGAATGCTGTCATAGTTGCATCTGCATTGAGGAACTGTGGAGGGATGGTGCCGATATTGAGAGCAAAAGGATTGGTCGGAGTGACTGTTGTGAGACGGGCACCACAACGGAATGATGCATCAAATGTCGTATTTGATGTCATCTCGTCAGAGAGTGTTTGTCCTTTGTAAGCGTAGAGACGATTACATCCCTGAACAGCGTTTTCGTTATCTGTTTTGACTATCATGGTTTTTTCACAGGTATGCGGTGTAGCAGTTCCTGTTGTATTTACTGTAGTCGCATTACCGTAGAAGCATTGGACAGTATAGGTGCCTGCTGCGCTTATTTTTGGATGAAGAACTTGTGTAGAATTTTGGTATATATCTGAAGTCATAACGACAGTAGTTCCCTGCTTAATCATATATCGGAAATGTGTATCCGTGAGGTTGCCATTACCTGTACAGGTGATGTATGGTTGATCGTAGTTTGCCTTTATCTCACCTGGAGCCTGAGTATTGTTACATGCTCGACATGCACCAGCGCCAGCATTGGCAGTAGAATCCCATTTTTCTGGAGGGACACAACATGCACCTGGCTTACCATCTGTGAGATTGTCATCGCTACACATCGCCTGGATACCACCGATGATACTACACTTATCTTTGTCATCTGCTTTTTTAGCTGGGTCTGTTTGTGTCGGTCAGTCGACGCAGTCAGCACACTGACAACTCTCGTCACCACTACAGACTCCGTCATTGACACAGGTGACAGGCGTGCCAGGTTCACAGGTTGTGCCTCCTGGGAGACATTTTTTCTGAGCAGCACAGTAGAATTGACCACTTCAGCAAGTCGTAGGGACACAGCTATCTTCTGTAGAATTCCACTGTGAACCAGCAGGACAACACGCACCGACCTGTATATTACAGGTGGTCGTACATGCCTGATCATCGAGACATGCTGGGAGACAGAATGGGAATCTCGTATTGCTTGCTACCACTGAATCCTTCGTACAGTAGAGTTGTTCACCCTCTAATCCGAGTCCACATTGATCTTTGTCATTTGTGAGGACACCGGTGGTACAGTCACTACAATTACACGATTCCCCTACTTCACAAACAGTATCTTTATCACAGGTAATCGCACTACATGGCTGACCGGCAGGCTTACACATATTTTCGGCAGAACAGAAGTAGCTCCCCTCGTCACAGGTATTTGATACACAGGTGTAGGTCGGAGGAGTGACAGTAGAAGCGGTCGTGGTACCGCCAGCAGTACGGCCAGAACAACGGAGTCCATTGATGACATCATTATTTCCACTGAGAGACTTGATGACCCATGCATTGTTTTCGTAGACAGCAACTTTTCGACCGCCTGTACCATCAAATTTATTATCACTATATATCTCTGCTGTCTGATACCCGAGGACACTACAAGCCTGATCAGCTGTCGCCTGTGTATTATAAAATGAGAGTGTGTCAGAAGGATCTGAGAGTCCGAGTGATGACGAGTGAGCGTTGATCACTCCTACTATATCTCTCGAGAAAGCCCTGTCACCGCTTCTCGGTGTTATCGCATAATTCACGCCTGGAAAATTTGTCTTGAAATCATAGGTTGCTGGAAATGATGCCGCTGGTATCGTCGTACCTGGTGGAGTAATACCTGGATTATAACATCCACACGAGATGACACCGTTGGTCACAATACTACAGGTAGCGGTGCCATGCGGACAGGTGAGGAGTGATGCCACCTGTGCAGTGGTGGCAGTCGTGAATGATCCTGTCGTGGTTGCATTTATCGTGAGAGCTCCTGTAGAAGAGACTGAGAGAGTTGACGATGGAGCTGTTGGGAGGATTGGTGTAGTTGGAGTATTGTGAGTCGTGGTTGAAGCAAGAGTACAGCTACCGGTGAGGTGAGAGTAGCCCGTGAGAGAGAAAGTGGTGCCAGCTGGAGTAGTGGTTGGAGTCACTGTGAGGAAACATATCGGGCTCGCTGGAGTCGGCTTTCTCGTAGTACCAGCTGGACAAGTGAGGTCTCCAGATTCGGTGTTATCTGTTGCACTTGTACAGTCAGGATCTGCTGGTGGAAATTTTACACGAACAATAAGATCGTCATAATCACTATCTGCTCCGTGTTCAAAACCAATAATATAATCATTTGGTTCTACTTCGTAGACAATAGCACGATCTTTACTACTATCATTTTGAGAATTATCTGTTGACGAGGTCCTTTCATGAGAAATTTCTGCAAATCTGATATTGCTGCCCTGGAGAGGAATTGTTCTGTTTTGGCCTTTGTTGAGAAGAGGTAGTCCTGCATATTGACTATCATTGCTCGGGGCACCAGAACCAGTTCGGAAAATTCATTGAAGCTGATTTGCAGAATCATAATACGCAAGTACAGATGAGTGATTCAGATTTGCATCCATAAATTCAATATTCACATTCGTTGAACCCGGAATACTCCAAGATTGATACTCTCGGCGTTTACTGGCATCATAAGTAATACCCTTGGAAGCAAGAATGCTCACGAAAGTACTTGCACCCTGTGATGAAAGAGTTTCTAATGTTGTATCTCATTTACTATCAGTCTGAACTGCATAATCTATCTTTCCATCTCCATCGTTATCGATACCATCGGAGCACTGAGGGAGATTTGTGGGCGGGATGACACACTGACCACTGACCATTGTCTTCCCTGTTGGACATGTAGTACAGGTAGGAGCATTGGTTGCTCCGTTATTACAGATACAAGAACCTGCTGCATTTTTGGTGGTACCAGTAGGTACTGTTGTCTGGACGCCAGTAATATTGTTACACTGATCTACTGTTGGGGCAGTACAAGTAGGGGGATTAGTACCGCTGTTCTTACAGAGACAGTTTGCCCCACTCTTGGTGGTAGTCGTTGGAACTGTCGCTTGGACGCCTGCTATATTAGCACATTGATCGACGACACAATTATTGCCCACCTTTTCTTTTGAAGCAGGACAAGCACAGAGAGTACCATTGAGTCTCCTATACTCTCCTGGATCATCAGTGAGGAAACACTCATCACGAGTATTTGCTGGTGTATCTGGACAAGTAGCGCCTGTACATGTCCGAGGCATACATTTAAAATTATATGCGCCAACCCTTTTATAGTCCGCTGGTGCTTTTGTTCTATTCCAGTTGATCTGCCAGTTGAGTCCTGATACCTGAAGAGGAGAGCTCCATCGATCACCACAATCAAATGGTTCGTATTTACAGACGACGACATTGGTCCATTTCCCTCCTCAAGTTGTACCATTAACAATTTGCATTTTACCTCATTGATATCTACAGAGTTTATTGTCACCTGGAGAACTCCATGTACTAAATACAGGAGACATGTACCATCTCATATATGCCTTATTTACTCATAATCGTTGAGCTTCTCGATCACAGAGTGCTTCTCCCGTTGCTGCATGATTGGGCATGACAGCTGTACCACCCTGACCAGTCGGACAACCCGCTGCATCTCGTGAATTCCACACATGATGAAAGCCATATATATCATTCGGGAAATCATACCCCTTGAGAGTGTTTGCGTAGACACTATTTGACGAAAGTAATACAAAAACAACCAGACCTAATGCAGAGAGGAATCGCAAATACATAGTCGAAAAATAGTAAATAGTTTGTCGCTATTGTAGTGAAATATTGCTCATTAGAAACGCATAATCGACACAAATACATTGACAAAATATGGAGTCAGTTTTTTTATATGATTCTTGTGCCTACATTCATCTCATAGAGTCGACTCAGTCTCTGAGAGAAAGGGTATTATTCCATCCTGTCATGCGAAGCTTCTCCGGACTGAGAGCACTCCGCTGTATCTCTCCGAGTGTTGGAGTATGGTCTGGTATGATGGAAGTGCCTGTAGAGCTCGCGAGTATCTGCCAGAGCTCGCTGACGGAAGTTTCAATACCAGTACCCACATGATAGATGCCTGTGAGGTTTTTCTCCAGGGCATGGATATTTGCCGAGACGACATCAGCGACATGGATAAAGTCTCGAGTCTGTGAACCATCACCAAATATAGTTGGAGTTTCATTATTGCTGATTTTATCCAGAAATATAGAAATCACGCCCGCCTCTCCCAGAGCATTCTGACGCGGTCAGTAGACATTGGCATATCGGAGCATTGTCGAGTGTATGCCATACTGTCTGTCATAGAATTCCAGGAGGAGCTCAACCGCTCTTTTTGAAATACCATAGGGTGTCTCGGGATGTGCTTCATGTGATTCAGAATAGGGTGGTTTATCTCATCCAAACATAGCCCCACCTGTAGAAGAGAATATCATCCGCTGACAACCAATCTCCCGCATAGCCTCGAGGATATTTATAGTGCCGAGAATATTTACTTCTACATCATTGATGGGATCTCGGATAGATTCACGGACATTTATCTGTGCTGCGAGATGAAATACTGCTTCTGGTCGGACGGTATCAAATATCTCAGACACTCGCGCGCGATCACGGATATCAACTTCATAGAAATGCACTTGGTCGCCATGATGACCGATATTATCTCTCTGTCCTGTGCTGAGATTATCGATGATGAAGACCTCATCGCCTCGCTGTACGCATGCATCGACGATATGAGATCAGATAAATCCGGCGCCACCTGTTATAAGTATTTTCATACTCAGTATGATAGAGGAAAATGGATGAAGACAAGAAAAAAACTCTCCCGAATTCGGGAGAGTTGTGAGGTGTAGTCATGCCGTGCTACGACACGGTATCCAGGTGAAAAAAATCTTTTATGTACCTGGATTCCGTTTTTCAACGGAATGACGGGAACAGGATCTGAATTATTCTGCTGGAGTCTCTGCTGGAGTCTCTGCTGGTGCTTCTTTCTTTGCAGCAGGAGTCTTGGTTGCTTTTTTCGGAGCATCCTTTGCTACTTTGACTTCTTTGAGACGAGCTGATTTTCCTTGAAGTTCACGGATGAATCGGATATTTTTTCGTTTGACCTTGTACTGTCGGATGACTTCTACACCTTCGAGAGTTGGACAAGAGATAGGAAAAGTCTTCTCAACTCCGAGACCATTTGTGACACGGCGAACAGTGAAAGTCTTTTCGCCATGAGTCTTACCACCAGTTCTGATGACAACGCCTTCGAATTTCTGGATACGAGATTTATCTCATTCCTTGATTCTCTGAGATACTTCTACCTGCATTCCTGTGCGAACTTGAGGAAAGTCTTTTTTGCCAGCGGCGAGGTTCTGGATATGTGTGATGAGTTGTGAGTCCATGGGAGGGAAAAGTAAAAAGTGATAAGTAAAAAGTGATAAGTTTAGTCGGGAAAATTAGTAGAAACTTTTGTAATTGTACGATTGGGATTCTGATTTGAATCTGCGGATGAGCTCGAGGATGACACCAACGACGATGATGAGACCTGCGCCTGAAACGAGGAAATCTATCTGAGCGAGATCGAGTGCGGGGATATTTCGAGCTTTGAGTGCATTGTTCACGAGTGTGGCAACATAGGGAAATACAGCGACGAGAGCGATAAATGAACCACCAAAGAAATTGAGATGATTAGAGACCTTTCGGAGATAGTCAGCTGTCTGACGACCTGGACGAATACCAGGGATGTAGCCACCGCGTTTCTGTATACCGTCTGCGACTTCTTTTGTATCAAAAGTAATAGAGATGTAGAAAAATGAGAACCCGAGGACAAGTGCTACAAATATGATAACAAACCACCAGGTTGGAGCATTTGGATTAAATATCTGTACCATGAGATCTGCTGCACTTCGGACGACTGCTGGCATGCCCGCACTTCGGAGAGCTATTGCCTGACCGATGATGTAGGGGAATGTGACGAGAGACATCGCAAAGATGATAGGAACCATACCTGCCTGGCTAATACGAATAGGAAAATACGATCGCTCATCTCGACCAGTACGAGTATAGACGAGAGGGATCCGACGATATCACTCTGTGAAACGGATGATGATATAGATGACGAAAAGTGTCGCTGCGAGGAGTCCGATGAATGGGAGGAGCTGAGTCGTGATAGTTCCGATAGAGCCAGACCAGACGACGCCTGCGAGCTGACTTGCGATACGACCTGGAACCTCGGCGAGAACACCGGCAAAGATAATCATAGAGATACCATTTCCGATACCTGATTCATTGATTTGTTCACCGAGCCACATGAGAAATACTGTACCAGCCGTGATAGTCGTCATCATCGAGAGGAGGAGTGTCCAGTCGCTGGTGTCAACTACAGGAACACTGGTGAGACTATTGAGGAGCAGGATCATCCCATAACTCTGGATAAATGCGAGTGGGACAGTGAGGATACGAGTGTAGGTGTTGATTTTTTTCTGTCCACTAGCGCCTTCTTTTTTGATTTCTTCGAGTTTTGGGACGACGACAGAGAGGAGCTGGAGGATGATAGAAGCATTGATGTAGGGGGAGAGACCCATGAGGATGATAGAAAATCTCTCGAGACTACCTCCCATCAACGAGCTAAAGAAAGCAAGTCCCGGCTGTGCAGCAAAAACAGTCCGCATGCTCGCAAGTGAATCGTTAGAGACACCAGGTACTGGAATGACAGAGAGGAGTTTATAGACGACAATAAGACCGAGAGTAAGTGTTATCTTCTTTCGGAGACTTGATGAGCGGAGGGTTTGTTTCCAGGAATTTTTCATAGAGAGAAAGTTTTCAGTTTTAAGTTTTCAATTGTTGGTGTTAAATAAATTACTTCATTTTTATTTTTTATACTCGACATGCCATTCAGGCATCTCTCCTCTTTATTATTTAGTAATCAGGGTAAGAGTACCACCTGCTTTCTCGAGCGCTGCCTTGGCAGTGATACTCGCAGCATGAGCTGAGACTGTGACAGCTGTCGTGAGTTCACCTCCAGAGAGGAGTTTGACGCGAGCCTTTGAGCCACGAACATAGCCTGCTTCGACGAGTTTCTCAAAAGTAATCTCAGAGACACCAGCATCAGCGAGCTTCTGGAGGTCACCGAGTTGGACGACGACAAATGGAATTTTTGCTGAATAAGCACCTCCTCGAAGTTTTGGAAGACGCATGTGAAGTGGTGTCTGTCCACCCTCGAAGAGAGGATGAATCTTTTTACCAGTTCGAGCCTTTTGACCCTTGTTTCCGCGACCAGAAAAGACGCCTTTTCCAGATCCGAGTCAGCGACCCAGTCTCTTTGAAGTGGTGCGTGATGATGCGCGAGGGCGAAGTGTAGAATGATTGAGCATAAGTAAAAGTTTAGAGATTGTCTGAATTAATTCTTGATTTGGTATTTTTTGAGTGCTTCGATAGTAGCGTAGGCTGTTGTGATGACATTACGACCACCATGACGTTTTGAGAGAATATTTTGGCAACCAGCGAGTTCGAGGATGCGACGAGCAGAACCACCAGCGATGATACCAGTACCTTCTGTTGCTGGGTGGATCATGATTTTGACTGCTTTGAATTTGGTCTCAACCTGATATGGAACTGTGCCATTTTCAAGAGGGACTGTGATGAGATTTCTCTTTGCAGAATTGACTGCTTTCTCGACTGCGATAGAGACTTCTCGTGCCTTTCCGAGTCCGAAACCGACACGACCATTACGGTCACCGATGACGACAGCAGCGCGGAAACGGAGCTGACGACCACCACTTGTTACTTTTGTCACACGACCGACCTCGAGGAGGACTTCTTCGAATTCTTTTTTGACTGGTTCAAATCCTGACTTACCACCACGACGATCCCCGCCTCCTGCGGGACGAGCATCTCGACGACCACCACGGTCACCACCATTTCCTCCACGATTATCTGATTGACCTCTAGAAGCAGAACGCTCTGGTCGAGCAGAGAGTGCTGTGAGAGGTGTTGCACGAACAGGTGCTGCTACGGGTTCCTCAGGAATTGATGCACCTTCTGCTTCAGAAGATTCTTCAGGTGTTTCTGAAGGTTCTTCAGAAGTCTCTTCAACTACTTCCGCAGATTCTTCTAGATTATTTTCAACTTCACTTGTCTCTTCAGGAGTATCGTTCACGACTTCTGCAGCCTCAGCTGGAGTTGTAGCTTCGTTGTCTGCTTCAGGAGCGTCGGTAGGTATGATTTTCTCGTCTGACATAATAGGAATGATTAAAATATGAGGCCTGCTGTACGAGCTGCATCAGCGAGTGCTGCAACGCGTCCAGTATAGATAAATCCACCTCGATCAAAGACAACAGTCTTGATACCAGCAGCTTGGGCTTTTTTTGCTATTTCAGTACCGACAGACTGAGCATGCTCAATCTTAGTACCTTTTTTGACTTCCATATCGTGTGCACTCGCTATTGTGAGTCCAGCGACATCGTCAATGACCTGAGCATAGATCTGAGCATTTGAACGATAGACTGCGAGACGAGGACAATCAGCGGTACCGCTGATACGAGCCCGTATTCGTTTGTGTCGTTTGATTCGTTTTTCTGATTGAGAGAGAGACATAGTGAGAAATTAATAATTTTATTTAGCGCCTGTTTTACCTGCTTTACGACGAACAAATTCATCAACATATCGGATTCCTTTTCCTTTGTATGGTTCAGGTGGCTTGACTGCTCGTATCTTTCCTGCGAATTGACCGACTGCCTGAGCGTCGATACCAGAGACGATGAGAATGTTGGCATTCTGAGCATCCTGAGCAATAGAGACAGTTGATGGGACTTCGAGGACGACCTTATGAGAGAATCCGACAGAGAGTGTGAGTTTGTTTCCTGTGATTTCAGAACGATAACCAACACCCTGAATCTCGAGAGATTTGGTGAATCATTCTGAGACACCCTTCATCTTGCTCTGGACGAGTGACCACATGAGACCCCACTGAGCGAAGTCATCATTTTCAGAAGAAGTCGAAGCGAGCGTAATAGTATTTCCCTCAATAACAGCTGAGACGGCTCCAGAGAGGACGAGGTCGAGTTTCCCTTTTGAGCCATTGAAGGTCAGAGTAGAACCGTCGAGTGTCGCAGTGACACCAGCGGGGAAAGTAATAGGTTTTTTAGCAAGTCGTGACATAGGAACAAGGTTTAATAAGTTTTATAAGTTTAACGCGTTTACTAAGTTTAATAGACTTCTCATAAAATCTCCCCACCGACATTGAGAGCGCGAGCTTCGTAGCCAGTGATGACACCTTTTGGTGTAGAGATGATATAGATACCAGAACCATTGCGAGATTTCTTAATAGCGGTAGAGCCTACATAGACGCGGTGACCAGGAGTACTGACACGGCGGAATACAGGAACTTTTCGAGATTTTGAACTATCAAGTGTGATGAGAATAGTCTTCTTCGTCTCACCCTGAACAGCGAAATCAACGATGTATTTGTTTTTCTTGAAGATCACCAGTATTCTCTCTTTGAGAGTAGAATGTGGGACAACAAGTGACTCATGTCCACGAACGAGAGCGTTGCGGAGTGAGACGAAAAGATCAGATATAGAATCAGTAGTCATAAGAAAAAGAAAAATTACCAGCTAGATTTACGAACCCCCAAAATCTCTCCACGGTTGACTCGTTCACGGAGCTCTATACGAGAGAGACCGAAACGACCGATGACGCCACGACGGCGACCTGTGACGATACACTGAGAGTAGATACGAGTAGAGAAAGTGACTTTTTGTCCGTCAGCTTTTTGCCGTTCTGCTCGGAGCTTGCGTCGATTGCATTTTGCGATGAGTGCTTTGCGTGTCATAGGAATTATTTATGAAATGGTAAACCAATATG
>JBFZBA010000069.1:0-5019 GCA_041308705.1 Candidatus Altimarinota bacterium | reverse complement strand
GCGACCCCAGGGGAGTCTGAGATAGAGCGAGGCGGTCCAGTGGTGGAGCAGATTATTCGTCCAACTGGACTCCTTGATCCACCTATTACTGTCGAACCAATGGATAAACTTGTCGAAAGTCTCTTTGCAAACATCAGAAGCGCTGTCGATCGTGGCGAACGAGCCCTTATCACCACCGTGACAAAGAAATCCAGTGAAGACCTCGCGGCATATCTCAAGGAACATGATATATCTGCACATTTCCTCCACTCTGAGATAGATACTATCGAGCGATTACGGATACTGAAAGACCTCCGAACAGGCAAAGTGGATGTCATCGTCTGAGTCAATCTCCTCCGAGAAGGCTTGGATCTCCCAGAGGTGTCATTTATTGGTGTTGTTGATGCCCATAAGCAATGATTCCTCCGCTCTACCCAGTCACTCATACAGATAGTCGGTCGTGCAGCGAGAAATTCGAACGGCCATGTCGTATTTTATTCATATGAATGACAAATATCTCGCTCTATGCAGGAAACGATGGACATCACGGCTCGTCGTAGAAAAGTACAGATAGACTACAATACAAAGCACGGAATCACCCCAACTACCATTATCTCGAGTATAAAAGACCTCGGATTCAAAGAAAAGAAGGAAAAAATCGATAAAGTTCCAAAAGGTGTCAACAAAGAAGCCTATATTCGTCGTCTCGAATTGGAGATGGATATGGCTGCTGCGAATCTCGATTTTGAGAAAGCGGCTGAGCTCAGAGATGCGATACTCGAATTGTCATAGTTTTATTACTTCGCTCTTGCCACGCAGTATTATTAAATTGAAATTATCAAAGTAAAGAAGTATATTTGCAAAAATTTTCACAATCGGATAGAATAAGAGTATGTATATGGACACATACACCCTTTTCATTGCTTCTCCCTGGACAGAGGCTCTTCAAATAGCATTTTTTGGTCTTGTCACCTCGTGTATTCTCTACTTTTTTACAGGCTGGATATTCAGATATACTGGTATTGAGAAATTGATTCATAAGTTTCTGGGTCATGGTACCAAGATAGGTCGAGATCCACTCCCACGAGCAATAGGCAAGTATATCGCTGTTTTTGTTTTTCTCTTATTCCTTCGTTATGCTTTTCAGAAAGCTGGCTATCATGATCTGGAAAAATTTATCGGAGACATAGTCGCGTATTTCCCATACCTCCTCCTCGCCCTCCTCATCACATTTTTTGGCATTCAAGCATCACGAACAGTCCATGTTGTTGTTTATAATGCTGTTCATTTTGAAAATCCTCGCACAGCTGCAATCCTCGCACAGATTGCACGCATCGCTATACTGTTTTTCACATTTACCATCGTCATCAATCTCATCAATACTGGTATCGAGATTATCCCAGAATACCTCATTCGTTCTGTTCTCATAGGATTTGTCGCTGCTGTCAGTCTCGCATTTGGTCTCGCATTTGGTCTCGGAGGACGCGAATCAGCGTCGCAAATTATTCACGAATATCTCAATAAAAAAGAAGAGGAACAAAAAAACTTGAAAAACGGAAAATAGTCTTATAGTACAGGGCATGCCCAGGTGGTGAAATTGGTAGACACGCAGCCTTGAGGTGGCTGTGCCGCAAGGTGTGGAGGTTCGAGTCCTCTCTTGGGCACCAGAATAAAACAATGCCGTTTAGGCATTTTTTTATGCCACGGCTCTCACCATTACCACTCGAAATTCCATTCAAGGCATTTCTCTGGTTCGAGTCCTCTCTTGCAGAATAAGATCTTTTATATTTTAAAAAGTAGCACTTTTGTGCTATTTTTTTATACTCTCTGTATTATTCCCTTTATGAAAAACTTTCTCGTTCCAGGCAGAAATGCCCATATAGCTCGTGTAAACGACATAATGGGTGTAGTAGCATGATTTTCTAGTTATTCGTGTATTATACCACTGGTTATACTGGATGCATTCCTATGGCAATTTCAGAACATCTATTTCCTCATCATGGAAATACCGCTTATTGACCGAAAAAAATATGTCATCCTCGATCGCTACAAGCTCGGGAAGCTGACCTGGTGACAGAGGCTCAACTGCTTTTATTGTGAATATGCTAATGGTGTTGTTGCTTATGCGAAGGGGGTTGTCAATCAGATGGAACTCTATAGTTGTGCTATCAAGCATGAACTTCACCCACTCGGGCAGAATCATCAGAAGGACTTCTTTGAGCGAGAACGATTTGAATAAGGGAAAACCATTACTTTGGTAAATTTGATATTGACATTATAAAATATATATGCTAAATTATGCTTATAAATTTTTAAGCATGACTCAATACCTTCTCCGTTTTGCTCAAAGGAATGAACATATCATACAATTTCTCCGCTATATATTGGTTGGAGCTATAATGCTCATCGTCAATCTCATGCTTGTGTGGTATTTTGTCCAGTTCTGGAATATGCACTACCTCTTAGCCTCTTCTATAGCCTTTGTCATTGAATCTATCGCTGCCTTTTTTGCTAATAGACGGTGGACATTTCAGAGTACGACAGAGTTTAGACATGGATACATGAAATTTCTCACTATAGCATTTTATTCATTTATCGTCGTCCTCTTTATCACATTTGGTTTGGTTCATTTCCTCGCATTTCAGTATGTCTGGGCACGAACTGCTTCGACCGTTGTTGCAGGATTTATAGGTTATTTCCTTGATATGAAGATAACATTTAGGGTTTAGTCCGCCATAATTACGAATTGGTCAATTACGAATTACGGGTAAATAGTTAAAATCCTTAATTTTGTACTTTGTACTTTGCACTTTGTATTATAATAGAGCCATGTTCTCTTGCTCCAATTGTCATCATACTCAGCTCAAGTGGTCGGGCCAGTGTCCACAGTGCGGAGAGTGGAATACTCTTCAGGAACAGGAAGAGATAAAAGCTCTCGGTAAACAAAAAGTCGCTGGGAAGAAGGGATCAGTAGTCTCGCTGAATCCTCGTTCGACATCTCATACCCGACTAAGTGTCGAAAGTGTCGAACTTGCTTCGGTCCTCTGAGGATGATTGGTACGCGGAAGTCTGACTCTTCTCTCAGGAGAACCAGGTATCGGAAAGTCGACACTCACACTTCAATTGGCACAATGGTGTGCATCTGAAAATACTCCTGTTCTCTATGTTTCGGGTGAAGAAGGTGAAGAACAGATTGCTGGTAGAGCTCACCGACTCGGCGTCTCAAATCCTCATATTCACTTCTTTCATGGTGAAATCGTCGAGGATATCATCGCCACACTTCAATCCGAGAAATACCCTATCGTGATTATCGATTCCATCAGTGTCATGTATTCCAATTCTCAGGGAGGATCCAGTGGTGGTATGGCACAGATTCGCTCCATTGCTGAGACATTTATGCACTTTGCAAAAAATACGAATACTGCGGTTATCCTCATCGGTCATGTGACCAAAGATGGTGATCTCGCTGGTCCCAAAACCCTCGAACACCTCGTGGATACCGTTCTCTTCCTCGAATGAGACAGATACCAGAGCTATAGGATTCTCCGAGCGATGAAAAATCGTTTCGGCCCCACGGATGCTATCGGACTCTTCGAAATGGGAGAATTCGGTCTCCTGGATTTGAAAAATCCTGCGGAGGGAATTCTTCGCACCACACCACAAACAGGAGCTGCACTCACTGTTGCCCTGGAAGGGAATCGCCCCGTCATCATGGAGATAGAAGCATTGACACATTCGACACGGTACCCCTATCCGAAGAGGTCAGCAAGAGGTATCTCAAGCCAAAAGATAGAATTGCTCTTGGCGACCATCGCCAAATTCGGTCGTGTAAATCTCGACTCTGATGATGTCTATGTGAATGTCTCTCATGGTCTCTCGGTCGGGGAACCGGCAGTCGATCTCGCCATCGTCGCAGCACTCCTCTCCTCTGATCAGAAGAAGCCTCTCAACCACGCTCTCTTCCTCTGAGAAATCTCGCTCACCGGCGTTATCAAGCCTGTTGCACAACTCGAGAAAAGACTCGAAGAAGCAAAAAAACTCGGCTTCAAAACGATTCATATCCCAGCTGTTCAGTCCCAATTTCAGACTATGAAAGGACTCTCTATCGTCACACATAACTCGCTTCTCTCACTGGTTGAATGGGTGAAGAATCGTTAATTTGACTTAGTTTGAGATAAAATACAATAGCGCCATGAACTCATTTCGATTTACGACACTTGTGGCACTCTTCTGTGTCATCCTCATCATCTCCAATATCGCATCGACAAAGATGACCCAGTTTGCCGGACTCACCCTCGACGCGGGGACTATTCTCTTCCCTCTTTCCTATATTTTTGGTGATATATTTGCTGAGGTCTATGGTTGGAAAGTCTCTCGCCGGGTTATCCTTCTCGGGTTTGGCTGTATCGTCCTCAATGCTGCCATTCTCTACATCGTCCAGGTGCTCCCTGCCGCAAGTTTCTGGGAGAATCAGGCGAGTTATGAGGCTATTCTCGGATTGGTTCCGCGTATCACTCTCGGAAGTATTTTTGGGTATCTCGCTGGTTCGTTTTCCAATGCCTGGACACTTCTCGCTATCCGCAAGATAACTGGTGAAAAATGGCTCTGGATGCGAACGATTGGTTCCACGCTTGTTGGGCAGACATTTGATAGCGTTGTCTTCTGTCTGATAGCCTTTGCGGGCACTATGGGTAACGCTGATCTCCTCGCACTTGCTCTCTCAAATATTGCATTCAAGGTCGCCATCGAAGCATTTTTCACACCAGTTACGTATAGAATTGTGAAATACATGAAGCAATAGCAAGGGTCTTCCGTTGACTTCAACATGGGCGAGGATATACTTTTCTTATGAATATCCATACTCTCCTCGATCGCTGGCTCTCTCGTGACATCATCACGGAGAAGCAATACCAGGTCATGCTCGCTGATATCCAAGAAGAGCAGCGAGATGCTCGCTCGGGTCGATTTATCCTCATCGTCTCTGTCCTCGGGGCTCTCTTGCTCGGTACAGGTCTCATCCTCTTTTTCGCGAGTAACTGG
>JBFZBA010000068.1:0-3541 GCA_041308705.1 Candidatus Altimarinota bacterium | reverse complement strand
ATTAAGTATTATAATATTATTATATTTTTTAATTTACTAGTTATGAACTGAGCACTTCATACACCAGATCTTGAACTAGAGCTTCTAAAAGAGGTGAGCGTGAATTTAATTACAGATTCTGAGATAGATGCACTGGAGCCTGTTATTTCAAAAGGATTTGCTACTGAGTTTGTTCCTGCACCACGCATGCTACTCGGGGTTGTAAACGAGTGACGAAATATAGATATAGTTTTTGCTTTACAAAAACTATGTTCTCAAATTACACCAAATAAGCCCTTGTTTATAACAATTTGAGATGTCAACTGTCGCGTTTCAGAAATGCCAAAACCAGCCACTAGAGAAAGAATTTTCAGGAAATACTGAATTGTTCCAAATACTCTCGGTATTGAGGATATAAAAATTTATCAAGTAGGGGTTCAAGGGGGTGAAAGTTTCAAGTTTGCAATTTTAACTGACAGGAATGACGATATTCGATGTTATACAAGTTTCAATTCTTCAATTCTTGGGACACATTTAAGCCTTCTGTCATCGGAAGCAAAGATAATTATACAGAGTATCGCAAGGTTAAGATAACTCGCTGAAGCATCTTTCTGGGCTGTACGGGTTTGTTTTTCTACTATTTCAGATATTCCTCCACAGGAAACCCCTGTTCCTGGAGCATTTTTCTGAGATATTTTCCCTGGAGTCTTCAGATACAGAAATGCATGTGATAATGCTCAATACTCCTGGTATCTCTGTCGCCGTCATTTGCTGTTTCGCGAGTAAAAGAAAAATATCATTGGTCACCATAAAAATCAGCTATCCACGCGTGGACATGCTCCATCTCTGCCCATACCTCTGGACTAAACTCGCTTGCGTGAACATGGTGCTCGTAGGGAATAGCCATGATATGATCTTTTGTTCCAGTGTAGGGAAACTTATTTTGAATAATAAACCAGTGCTTTCCTCGCCAGAGAACCATTCATTTTTGAGCTTCGAGGTCACAGAACGGACAACCGTCTCTTCCTATCATCTTTTTATCTCAGAGGATTTTTTTATATTCGTCGCGAGTGCCTATTGTGCTCATACATGAAATAATTAAATCCCTAGTAATCGTTTTAGGTCTATCTCTTCGAGGTTTTCGATTTTCTCGACGAATACATCATCATGACTCACCATGATCATACCGCCCTCATAATCGTTCAATGCTTCAGCAATAACGGGAAGGTGTCGGAAATTGATATGATTCGTTGGCTCATCGAGGATGAGGAGATGTGGTTTCTGGAGGACAAATCGTGCGTAGCAGAGGAGGCCTTTTTGACCTTCTGAGAGGGCATACACAGGATTCTTCAGGAGATCACCGATGAGGAGGAATTGTGCTGCGACTTTGTAGACATCCTGGTCGGTACATTCGCTGGTGGCTGAGTGGAGAGAATCCCAGACAGTCATATTCATATCGAGCGCATCAAAGTCCTGGCTGTAGTAGCCGATAGAGACTTCGGGTGTGATAATAGCATCCTCATCTTCGCCGCTCGTGAGTCGCTTCAGAAGTGTGGATTTCCCGATACCGTTTGGTCAGCGGAGGATATACCGTTGCCGCTTCTTTACCGTGAGAGAAAAGGGGACATGGACGACATCGTGCGTGAGAGGACTCATGAGACTGAGGCTGTTGATCTGAACGATAGGTCCGATGAGATTTGGGAATTCTATGGTGAAGGCGGGAATAGTTTTATCGTCTTTTCGCACCGCTACTTTGTTTTCTTCTGCTTCAGCGACATCATCACGCATCTTGCTCGCGAGTTTACGCATTTTACCTCCTTTGTTTGAGAAGAAGTTTATCTTATCCTTTGAATCCTGGATTTCCTTTTCCATTCGGGCATTTTGCTGGCGCTCTCGCTCTATCTGTGCGGTGATCTGCTCGACGACATCATAATAATTTCCCCAGTATTGCTCGACCGTTTGTCGCTGGACATTGAGGTAGAGGACTCCATCGGTGAACATATTGAGAAAGTCCGCATCATGGGAGATGACGACGACAGTTTTCTCATACCCGAGGATGAAACTGATGAGATGGTTGATACCGGCTGTATCGAGATTATTTGTTGGCTCATCGAGCAGGAGGATATCTGGTTCTTGAATCAATGCATGAGCGAGCAGGAGGCGAGCCTGCTGACCACCAGAGAATTGTTTGAGTGTTTTATCAAGTGGTGCCACGAGATTGACTTCATCCAGAACTTCTGAGATTTTCTTATCGAGTTTATTATTTGGATTTCGGAAAGCTGTTGCGAAGTATTCCCGAACTGTCAGGCCCATCTGATCACGGGGAATTACTTGTCTGGAAATTGCGACGGTCTTCCCAGGGACGAGATTCATCTTCCCTGATTCGAGTTTGAGCTCGCCCATGATAATCTTGAACATCGTGGATTTACCAGCACCGTTTTGACCCATGATGGTGATCTTGGTATTTTCACGAATAGAGAAACTTGCTTCGTTCAAAATAACGCGTTTGCCGTCATTGAAGGCAAAACTGGCTTTATCGAAACTGAGAATGACAGGAGAGGCGTAGGACATGCGGAGAGTATAGGAAAAATAGGCAATAATCAACACATTCCAATTCCCGTCATTCCAGTTCATCCTTCGAAGATTTTAAGCTGAAATCCAGAATACTTCGGAGAACGGGCCAAGTAAGCGTAGCGAACGCGAGGTGGAATCCAGGCCAGTGATATTCTCTCTTCGTACTTTTTCTGAAAAAAGTACCAAAATCATTTAGGGGAACTCAAACTCACTATAGACCAGGTTCATCTAATATCTGTATTCATCCCGCTCAAACAGTTACTCGTTTTGCCATTCAAGGCAAATCTCCCCCCTAAAAACCTGTTTCTGATTATGCGACTTTTAAATGAGATTTTTTGCAGTTTTATTCTGCTTCTTTACTGGGCACTGCTTGCAAGGCAGCAGATTGTAAATATTCTTCCATTTTTTTCGCCGCACTAGGATGATTATCGGTATGCCATTTTGGACATGATTGAGCTACAGCAACTACATTTTCGAAATCTTCTTGTCAGTAGGTTATAGCTGAATATATTGCTTTGATTTTATGTGTTCCGTCGGGGAGGACATAAAAAGCAATATCAGTATTGTATCCCTCAAAAGGTGCTACAGTACCAAAATCTTTAATTTCTCATTTTCGTGCTTTTTGATCAAGTATCTTCCAAAAATGCTCACCACTAATTTTTTCTGCTTGAGGATTAGGAACCGATTGAGGAAGATCAAGAGCCCGGGATGCCTGTGCAGCAAAGAGACCTGTAGTTTCATCTACAACATCGTCTTCTATTCTTGTAATTGTGGAAGATTTTCCTAGTTGTGTCGCATTTTTTTGCATATGATTGAGAATTGTACGAGTACATAATACCACAAATATTTATACATTGCAAGAAATTCTGCACGAATTCTAATCTGAAACGCAACTAGTATGAGTGAAACATATCAAAAGGCGTACGATAGCCAAGTCTCTTTCTGGGTCGCATGTTAATCTGTTTCGCTACTTTCTCAAGTTCTTGCT
>JBFZBA010000067.1:0-16462 GCA_041308705.1 Candidatus Altimarinota bacterium | reverse complement strand
CAGCCACAAGTAACAGGCAATGGGATAAGTACGCTCCGAGAGCTCCTTGAGGAAAAAAACAAGCACCGAGAAGCAGGTATTGCAGAGGTTGAACCAGATGAGAAGATGAATTGGTTCTTGAAACGACAGCTCTCTTTTGATGGCAGGATAGAGCTCACACATGCAGACCTCGTGAAGCCATGGAAACTCTCACGGAATAATGAACAAAAAATCATCCAAACTTACATCCCAAAAAAATGAGAAATCGTGTATCTCAGCGAGAAAATCGGCGTCAGCTACGGCGGATCCTCAGCAGAGGAATTCGAGATAGCTCATCCTGATAACAAAGCGGTTTTTGAGAAAGCGGCAAAAGTGTTTGGTGATGTCATCATCGGTTTTGACTTTATGATCCCAGATATTACGAAGTCCTGGAAAGAACAGCGCTGCGGCTTTCTCGAAGCAAATAGTGTTCCTTTTATCAACCTGCACCACACACCTCACACAGGCAAACCGAGGAATATCGCATCACGGGTATGGGACATGATAGAATTCTAGAAAATTACTATCAACATATCTCGCAAAACAGAAATGGGTTTCGGGACAGGAAATTTGCCTTGAATGGCAAAGCGCACAGTTTGAGCGGGATACAATTGCTGGCAGGCAAAGTTTTGTTGTCGTACAGAGTGAGATTCACTCACTCTTCCCTGATTTTGGGTACTTTTTTCACAAAAAGTACCAAACGAATCGTGAATTTGAAAAGGTAACTGAGCTAAAATAAGCAAATCCGAAGTTTTTCCGTGTTTCCCAAGATAATGTATTGACTCTCTCCTGCTTTTTTCTATACTCACACTGATTTTTTGCACCTAACTCTCTTTTTTTATGGCAAATTTTTTCAAAGAATCTATAGCAGAACTCGAGCATGTCGTATGGCCTACTCATATAGAAACAAAGAATTTTTTCAAGGTAGTAGTATCGATTATCGTCGGTATGACTATCTTTACGTATCTCTTGACTCTCCTCTTCAGTAATAGTCTCTTCGGACTTCGAAGCTGGATACACACTCCAGGCACCGCGGATCTCTCTGGATCTCCTGTGATAGAGCAACCGATCAATGTCACGACAGATTCTGGTCAGAATCTCGAGGTAACAGCACAGCCAGTAGCACAATAGTCATTTTCTAATCCTCTCTTCATGTCAAAGCTCTTCGCCCCAAAGCCTGAATGGTATGTCATCCGAGTCATATCTGGCACAGAAGATAATGTCCGCACTTCACTCATGCAGAGACGAGAAATGTTCAATCTCGAAAAGTATATCCTCGATTGCTTCGTCCCTCTTCACGATGTCGTCACTTTGAAAAAAGGAGGCGGATCAGTCAAGAACAAGAAAAATGTCTTCCCAGGATACATCCTCATCAAAATGATAGTAACCAACGAATCATGGTATGTCGTCCGAAACACTCCAAATGTCACAGGATTCCTCGGTGCTGGTACGACTCCCGTCCCTGTGACAGAGGCTGAACTGCTCCGCATACAGGGAATGGTGGATGAGAAAAATGCTGAATACAAAACACCTATCAAAATCGGTGACTATGCGACTATTCTCTCTGGTTCATTTCAGGGCAGCGAAGGGAAGGTTATTGAAATCAACGAAAAGAAAGCGACGCTCAAACTCACAATCAATCTCCTGGGACGCGATACTCCTGTGGAACTCGAATTTGGCCAGATAAAGATAAAGCATTAATTTAGGTTTGCAATTTGCAAAGTATCAATAGAGTAATGCCAACGCCGGGGTAGCTCAGTGGTAGAGCAGAGGCCTGAAAAGCCTTGTGTCGGTAGTTCGATTCTACTCCTCGGCACCATGTAATATCAAACCTCAAAAGAGGTTTTTTTATTTTTTTTATTCTATGGAAACACCTTCTCTCCCCCCAACAACTGACACGCCAGAAATTGTGGAAGAAATCTTATCACATATCGCAGAGCATGATACAACGAGGCGAACTATAGGAATATACAGAAAGAGGGTAGGTAAACTCACCCCTGAGGAACAAATACAACTCTGAGATATCATAACACAACTCCTGGAGTGAAATAGAGCGAAACTAGGCACGAAATGCTTCAATGATAGCTGGGCTATACTTCGAGGAGAAATGGAAATGCCAGAAATTCAAAGAGCAGAAGAATGCTCACAATAAATCTAGAAAAACCCTCCCGGAAGGGAGAGTTTTTTAATCGAGAAAATATTTTTGATATTAGACAGTAATTTTTACTTTCTTTGTTGCGGGCTTGAAGGATCCGCGAGCAAAGTTCGAAAATTTGACTGGAAAGAGTGTTGAGACTATTTGTTGAAAGACAATTTTTTGGTCCTGATTGGCATCAATCGTCACAGATGGGTGATGTGCGAAATAATGATGGTATGAAGTAACATAAGTATCCTGGAGCTGTTCGACGAGGCGTCGTTTTGCCTTTTTTGTCAGTCTCTCTCCATCGGGGAGATAACGGAGATTTTGGACCATGTGGTGTGAGAGGAGCGTTCCTTCCCCTTCTGCGCCTTCTTTTTTTGCTCTTTTTGCAATATTTTCAAGTGTCTTTTTGGAATTCACAGAGAGAAATATAGTTGTCGCTCGTTGAAAGAGCTCACGGTAGAGGCTATTTGCGAACCAGAGGAGGCCTTTTTCGAGTTGTTCGAGAGTGTGACCGAGAGAGAGACCGCGGATGACAATAGTCGGAAGACCACGATCCATAATGACTGTGTGACCTTTTATGAGATGTGGGACTACTTTTCTCTCTATCTGGTAGAGCATGTCAGCGACTTGGAGGAGCAAGTGTGCTTCTGGTGTAGCGACATCAGCGCCTTTTTTGAGCTCATGCTGCGCAAAATAGTCACGAAAATGAGGAGCATCCTTCCAAGTGACAACGATAGCCTTATTCCCTTCGTTTTCTATCTTTTTCTTGAGCTTCTTAGCCTGCGTAGATTTGCCACTTCCGTCTGGTCACTCGAGGATGACGAGTCGACCTGGGAAATTATGGAGAGGAGTGAAATTTGGTTTCATAGTAAGAGTGTTAATTTGTCTTTTGTATTAGATTAGAGTCACGAAATAAGCTCCATACCATATTTGCGTTGAAAGTATTCCCCGACCATAAGACGCATCTCGGGAGTAGTTTCGTAGACAGGCTTCATAGCATCCAGGACATACATATTTTCTGACTCTGCGAGACGATCGTACGCATCGACAACACGCGTCTGGAATGCGTGGAAATTATGGAGAATATTTTCAGAGAATTGCATATCCATACCCGCTTCGTAGTGCTTGAGCTCAGACCGACCAGCAGCTCGCTTCATACCAGCCTCCACAGGGAGACGGAAATAAAACGCCATATCAGGAACAGGGAAATACTGATCATAGAAATTGCGCAGATCATCTATCTCGAGTCCTCGTGCATAGCCTCGTGCGAGAGCGGTGTAGATATATCGGTCACAGAGGACGATCATACCAGCACGGAGCATTCCTGCTATCTCTGTAATATATCGCTCCATGAGGTCAGCTGCATGAACCATATCAAAGACGGGAGCTGGGAGAGAGAGATCTTCTGTTTTGAGTTTTTTTGTGAGAGGCTTGATACGCGGATTACTATTCCACTCGGTGAAGTGAACGAAAAATCCATTTGATTCAAGGAGTTTCTGAAGGATTTTGACCTGTGTTGATTTACCACTTCCGTCTTGTCATTCGACGACGATAAGAGTTCCTGGTCGGACATCCTTTGGGAAAAATGGTTTCTTGCGAGTGACCTTTTTTGGCTGGAATCGGGCTGCCTGGGCAGATTTGGGAGAGAGTGTCGTTGTTTTCATATGAGAGAATCGTACCAGATTCTTTTTTATGAATCAAATACTTTCTCGCGAATTCCCCTCTAATGAACCTTGCCAAGAGTGAGTCTCTATTTATTATCTATTTTTCCACGACTTCCGTGCCTTTTTGATGAGAGTTGAGATATATTTTGAAGTCTTCTTGCTCCAATCCATGACGACATCACCAGCCTCCAGTACCCACTCAGAGAGTGGACTTGGGACGATATGGGCGACTCTCCATGCACCCCACGCTATGAGCCCGAGGGAGAGAATCTGGTTGAAATTAAAGAGTTTCCAATCGGTGATAAAGCCAAATATATAAGCAAAGTTATCACTCGAAGCATCATTCCACCATTCACCGAGGAACCACATAATACCCCAGAGGAGCGCTCCCACACCAGCCGCAAATCATCGCTCTGGACGGAGTTTTTTGATGATATAGGTGAGTGAAAAGATAAATATAATCGCAAACATATAGATGAGTGCGAGCGGGAATCTTGGAAATTCAGCGAGAATAGGATTATTGATGTAGTCGACAGAGAGAAATGATTCACTACGGATACCGTAAGTCTGTCCTCCGAGGAAAGCTCCTAAATATCCGACAGCCGCTCAGAACAACCATGATATAACCGTGATATCGAGAGCATCGTCACGATCCGCCTCATCTCTCTCCCGGAAGAGGTAATAAAATGTCCCAAAAAATCCGATAATAGCTCCACCGAGACTGAAATAAAAATCAGACATGAGGAAAAAGCTCGAGAACCAGAATTCTCCAGAATACGCAGATTTGGTCGGAAGTCCAAGATACAAGAGGACATGTGCGAATCGAGAGACGAAGAAAGTGATCAAGAAAAATACGAGGAGATTCGTCGAGAAAAAAGCAGTATTAATCTGATATTTACGACCAAGACGCCACAACATCCAATAGAATAAAATAAAGGAAATGGTGAGACACAAGCCAAAAGTCATGACAGGCACACTCGTATCGCCAAAGCTAAATGTATAGAGTTCAGGAAACATAATGCTGGTATTATAGGGAACATACGGAAGTTGCAATATGCCTCTTTCATGAAATATTCTATTGCATAGTGAAAAATATCAGTATAAAAATATAAATTAAATATTATGGGTGAAAAAAACCTGGTTGATTCCACTACAGAAAATGCTCTCATAAAAAAAGTAGAGCTCTATTCAGTCGGATGACTCTGCGAGCCGGATTTAACCGGATCCTGCCATGTATTTACAGTCACATATACAAATAGAGAAAAGGTTTTATTTATAATTGATGCGGGGGCATTTCAGAAATTCACCTCAGCTCAAAGAAACGCAATATTTGATACAATATTTCAGACGGCAAAGCCGGGAAGCATGATAGCTTCACATGCCCACTTTGATCATATGGGGAGGTTCGTAGTTATTCATAAGGGGCTCATGGCTGAGCATGATATGAAGTATTTACCAGTATTCATGTCACAGCCAACTCGAGACCTACTCCCCGCGATTCTCAACTCTTATCATCGAGAAAAAAAAGATTCAGTCTCTTCTTTCGATGAGGATGTAGTAAAATTTTGGCATGAGCTGGAGAGGTTTTTCAGGAGCTATATGAAAAAACCAAAACAATTGGATAAGCGCAGGAAGGATCATCGTCCTCACGGAGAGATAATGAGAGAGAGATGAGAGAAAAAAGCAACAGATATACGGGAATTAGAAAGTGAATTTATAGAAAATGGTGGCATTACAGAAAAATGAGAATTTCTTGTCCCAAAAGATGTACTTGGGACAGAAAAGAAGTTATTACACGGAATACTCAGAGAACTAAATAAATTAAAAAATAATAATGGCGATAAATTCGACGAGGAGGAGGGTAGGATTTTTCAAAATGTAGAGCATACTCTACCTGCATTGTTCCTCGGTAGTGAAATAGAGGAGAAGTTTAAAAAAATGATGCTCGACACATACATACCTCGTCAGAACAGAAAGGACAGGGAAAATAAAAAAATAGAGGTCGAAACTTTTTTATGGGGTGAAATCGACAATAAACGCCGCACATTACTTCCTGAGGTAACTGAAGAAGATATTGGTGTAATCGTACGACAATCTCATTGATTACCACACTCAACGCCACACCTTCTTCCTGGAGTTCCATGAGTAAATATGACACTCCACCCAACTGGACATATGTTGGGAGCCGTATCGATAGAATTAGAGTTTCAGATGGTCAAAAATGAAGTAAAGCGAATACTAGTATCCGGTGATGTAGGGAGTTGGAAAAAACCAAATATTCATGGCGTGCCACAATTACCAGCGAAGAGGGCTGATGTGCTCATAATGGAGACGACAAACGCGGGGAGACAACATCCAGAAGTTAAAGAGTCTGTGTTAAAAATTATAGAGTTTATTCGGGCGAAGAAAGGCCCAATAATTATGCCAGTTTTTGCTATTGATCGTATGCCTGTGGTGTTGCATATATTCGCTGAAATAATTCAAAGTGGGAAATTTCCCTGTCCGATATATTGGAGAAATAAATTAGGTGATGAGACCCTCAATACTTACCAGAGATACTTACCTGAACTCAAAGGAACCTTCTCAAAAATCATCCCACTCAATGGAGGCACAAATGATGGAGCGAGAATTCACCGACTCATGGAATCAGATGAACATTGTGTGGTTATATGTTCTGGATGAGGTCTCCAGTCTGAATCGACAGCATGAAATCTCTTTAACACACGAGCGCTATCATGAAAAGAAATATACTTAATACTGACTTGATACCAGCCATCATGACTAGGTCAGAAAATCATGGAAGGAGTTCAAGCAGGAATTGATCCAGAAGAAATACTAGAACTCTCTGTTAATGGAGAAATGGTAGAAATAAAGAGGGGCAATGTATCTAATGAGTCTATCTTCTCATGACACGCAGACAGAAGTGATTTAGAAAAGTTATCTCAAATTGGTGATGAGCGCTACCTCATCCATGGAAATCCTAAAAGTGCAGCAGAATTCGCAGAAAGGATAGGATGAGCAACGATTATAAAGCCCAATACAACGATAACTCTGTTGGGGAAATAATTATCTCGCGTATTCAATATACCGATTCTCTCGGCTCACCATCACCTTCACTTCACCTGGATACTGGAGATTATCTTGGATACCGACAGCGATTTCTCGTGCGAGTTTCTCTGCTTCGAGGTCAGATATTTTCTTCGCATCGACGAAGACTCTCACTTCTCGACCAGCAGAGAGAGCATACGCTTTCTCGACTCCAGCGAAGCTCGTGACGAGATTTTCCATGTCCTTCATTCGTTTGATATATTCTTCGACATTGGCACGGCGAGCGCCAGGACGAACAGCACTGATAGCGTCAGCAATCATGATAATGCCCGTCTCTATACAAGTCGCTGGGATAGCACCGTGATGAGCTTCCGTGAGATTGATGAGTCGCTCATCAAATCCATATTTGCGTAGGATTTTCCCACCGATTTCTGGATGTGTCCCCTCGATGTCATGATCGAGTGCTTTCCCGATATCGTGTAGCATACCACCCTGAAGTGCTATCTGTGGATCAGCACCGACTTGTTTCGCGATAGATTCTGCGATGTAGGCGACTTCTTGGGAATGTTTGAGGATGTTCTGACCGTAGCTGGTACGGAAACGAAGTTTCCCAATGAGACTGACTATCTCATCAGGGAAACCAGAGATATTCATCTCAGAGAGGACCTGTTGTCCGAGTTTGAGAATAAGCTTCTCTGCATCTTTTTGATTGCTTTGTACAATTTCCTCGATGCGTGCAGGCTGAATTCTCTTGTCTCAGAGGAGATCCTCGAGAGATTTTTTTGCGACATAGCGACGGAAGAGGTCAAAACTCGAGATAAATATAGTATTTGGTGTGTCATCGATGATGATAGAGACGCCCGTTTCCTTTTCAAATGTTGTGATATTTCGTCCTTCTTTACCGATGATCCTACCTTTTAGATCATCACTCTCGAGTTCGATTGTCGTCTGTGTCGTCTCGGCCGTGACTGCGCCTGCATATTGCTGCATGGAGTTGACGAGGATTTCTCGGCAGACATCTTCTTCGCGAATACGGAGCTCTGCTTTTTTGCGATCAATGTGCTTCAGAAAATCAGCTTCTGATTGCTCTTCTATCTGTTCCATAAGCTTTTGCTTTGCATCTTCGGGTGAGAGCTTGGCTATTTCCGAGAGCTTCTTTGTGATGTCAGATTTTTTCTTTGTGAGTGTCTCCTCTTCACGAGCGAGCGATTCTTTTGCCTCATTGATTTCTTCAGTTTTTTTGACGAGCTCATCGAGTTTCTGGTCGAGCTTTGTTTCTTTTTGTTCGAGTCGGACCTCTATATCAATAGCTTTTTTTTCTATTTCGGCAGCACGATCACGATCTTCCTTAGCTTGTTTACGAGCATCATCCATGATTTTCTGAGCATCATGGTCAGCCTTGCGACGGATTTCATTTGCCTCTTTTTCAGCAGCATTCAGGATACCGTCAGCATGCATACCTCACTGTTTCTTCTGAAGTGTTATGTAGAAGAAAAACGCTCATACACCGATGAGCAAGCCTATAAAAAGGCTTCAAAACGAAAACATAGGATGGAATTAGGGAACTAAAATGATGATTTTCCTGCTCTTTTCGTGTACTGTTTCTATACTATTTTGTTTATATTCAGATAGATTTGTCAGATCTCATACACATCTCAGATTCATCACGCACAATCTCATATTTAAAAACGAACTCACCAAAGAGTTTGGAAATTTCAATCCTATGCATAGTATGGAGAAAATATTTTTATGCAAGAACGACGCGTGTGATATGTGACATTGCTGGGGAGGCCAAGTGCTGGGAAATCGAGTTTCGTCAATACAGCGATTGGTGATAAAGTGAGTATTGTATCCTCTATACCGCAGACGACTCGGAGACTTATTCGAGGGATTTATACGGATGAACATGTCCAGATTATTTTTCAGGATGTTCCTGGTCTCCACTCGAGCGCTCACACCTGGAATCAATCCATCAACTGGGTGACCAAAGCCGCACTCTCGGATACTGATGTCATACTGCGGGTCATAGATGGCTCTCGTACAAAGGGCGAAGAAGAAGGAATAATCGACAAAATCGTAACGGAAGCAAAGGTGCCCGTTGTAACCATCGTGACAAAATCAGATATTCTCTCGACAAAAGACAGGAAAAACTTCCCAGCAGATGCGCTCTTCGTCTCAAATATCACAGGAGAAGGAATAAAAGAAGCGATAAAAGCAGTGGGATCGAAGCTCCCTATTGGGCCAATGCTGTATCCAGAATCCGATATCACTGATCAGGATGTCCACACGCGAGTGAACGAAATGATTCGTGAAAAAGTATTTCAGACAACCTATGAAGAAGTCCCGCATGATACCTATGTCGAGGTAGAAATGCTCGAGGATAAGGGAAAACTCGTGAAAATACTCGCCTATATATTCTGTACCTCGGAGTCTCAGAAAAAAATCCTCATCGGTAATCACGCCTCAAAAATCAAGGAAATAGGCACTCTCGCGAGAAAAGATTTACAGGATTTATTTGAAAAGAAAGTCTACCTCGAACTGCATGTAAAAGTAAATAAAAACTGGCAAGGAAATCAAAGCATTACGAGAAAGGTTCTCGGAAAGATGTAAATATAAAAACATAGAGACAGAGCCTCTAAAAGGATAAAAAGCTTGTCGAAAAGGGTGAGTTTGTTATTATTCGGACGAATCAATGTAAACTGTAAACAGGTTGGTTTCTTGAATGAAGCACTTATCCGTTACCGTTTACTGTTTACGACTTACTGTTTACTATTTACTGTTTACTACTTATGCGTGATAGATATCAAAATTCATGAGACAATAATGCTCTCTGGTCTCGAGTACTCGTCGGTCTTGCGGCGGTTATTTTTGTCGCGCTCATCATCAAATTCATGAGCAGTGAAGGACCTTCTCTCGAGGACGCCTCTGTCACTCTGAGACTCACAGATACGACGAGTAGCGCTGAGATTACAGGCGATGGAAATGATCCAAAAAGCGTCAATGCAAATACTCCTCTCGTCAATCTCGACCTCGTAGAAATACGAAATGGAACAGGGCAGATAGGATTTCTCGCAAATGAAAAAAGCCTCCTCAATATCAACACAGGCTCCAAGCTCAGATACCTCGGTGAAGTAGATGGGAAATCAAATTTTAGACTCGAAAACAAAGACCTCTGGGTACAGGCAGATACGGGAATGGTATCATTTGACCTCGTCGGAGTCACTCTCACTCCCAGCTCAAACTCAGTGATGAATATCTCCAAAAATGAGCTCTTCACGACTATCACAGTCCTCCAGGGTTCTGCCTCTCTCAATCTCGCAGGCTCACTCCTCGAGATCACTGCCGGAAAACAATTGAACTATTCCACGCTCAAAACACTCACCATCGAAGACCTCACAACTCGTATAGCAGCTATCAATCCTGACACACTTTCAACAGATTGGATGAAACTCAATAACGCTTCGGCCTATATCACGACTACTCCAACAGAGACGACCACAACAGGGACGCTCGGTACAGGCGGAGGGCTCATCCTCTTTGATTCTCCTGTCGATGAATCAACAGTCGAGACAAAGAGCGTGACCGTCACAGGAAGAGTCCTCTCTCCAAATGTCGGTCGTATAATCATCAACGGTGCGCCTGCAACGATAGATCCAGTAAAGCAGACATTTAGTCTCGGCTCTCTCGAACTCACAACAAAAGAAAACAATATCGTCTACCGTACATTTGATGTCGCGGGCGGACTCCTGTCAAAAGGTGTGGTCACAGTCTACACAACAGCCACTGGACTCTCAGCAGGTACGACCTCAGGAACCAGCACGCGAGCACAGGTCGAGACATACAAAGCAGATAATAGATTCAAGATTGTTGCTCCAAGCAGTGATTTCTATGAGACTCGTGAAACAAAGGTAAAAATTGAGGGTCGTGTAACAGCAGGTGCGGCTCACTATATCACCGTCAACAATTTCCGTCTAAGCTCATTCAAGGTTGGTGGTACGAGCTGGTATTACTTTGCCAATCAGCAATTCGGAAACATGCAGGAAGGGGTCAACACCTACACTATCCGTTATTTCGACGCGCAGGATAATGAGATCTACAAGCAACTCTTCGTCATAAAGAAGCTCCCCGCATTTACCTCTACGGGCACCAAACCAACACCTCTCACTCCCATCACATCAGGTGAAACAAGCGCAGACGAGACAACCGCTCCTACCACCAATTAATCTCTCTCCATGCGTCAAAGAGGATCTTCTATTGTAGAAGTAGTCGTCATGATGCTCATCATGAGTATTTCTCTCATAGGAATCTATACTCTGGTGCACAGTAGCCAGAAACTCGCAAAAATAGCAGACGACAGACTGATAGCGACCAACCTGGCAAAGGAAGGCCTGGAATCAATTGGTGCCCTCAGGGACACTTTTTTACTCCGTGCCTATCAGGTAGACGAGTGTTTTTTTACCATAGACGCATCAAATGGAGATACTGATAAATGTCCTCGGCTTGATACAACCTATGTCCTGACAGATGATAAAAAACTCCTGGCGACAGATGAGGTAGCTGTGTGTGTGAATCAGCATGGATGGTATTCTCAAGAATTGGGAGATGAATCAGTCGATTGTGTTGATGCTCCAAAATGTAGCGAATCACAACACCGTGCATGTCTGACACGATTTTCCCGTACGATTACTTTCGAGACCTGTGACAGTGGAACATGAGATGAATGCATCCAGGCACAAGTGACCGTACGATGGTGAAGTACAGAAGAAGAATCACTCTCTTTGGAACAAGTATTTACTCGGCATTAATTCAAAACACAATTCTCAAGATAAACAGAAACAGGTTTTTAGGGGAATCACTGTCTGAGCGGGATGAAAACAGATATATAGATGAACCTGGTCTATAGCGAGTTTGAGTTCCCCTAAATGCTTTTGGGTACTTTTTGCAGAAAAAGTACCAAACGAATCATGAGCTGTGAAAATATGAAACGGCATTAAAATATCTGCCTTAATAAGCTACTGACGCGGGAGTACTCTGAGTTCTCGTAGAATCTTTGTATCAACTGGTGTACTCCAGCCAGACTGGCCGGAACTCTCGTAGGCAGTATGAACACCAATTATTTCACCCAACTGGTTCACGAGTGGCCCACCACTATAACCAGATTGAAATGGTATATCCAAGAGGAGAAGACCTGTGACGACATCATTCCCTACTTTCACACTCGAATCATGACTCACAATAACACCTCTACGCTCTGAAATAGTTGCATCCTGCATCTCAGCACCAAAAGCGATAACAGGAGACTGTAGCGGTGGTTTTTGGAGAGATATGCGGGGATACCGAGCCTGGTGTGCAGTATCAAGACGCAGAAGAGCGAGATCGAGACTGGGATGAAGGACTGCAGACTTTACTGATGTGAGAGAAGAATCACTGAACCGAACCCCGTAGCGCTTCCCTGCTACGAGAAAATGCTTGCTCGTGAGGACAGTCTGAGCGTCTATGAGAGTGCCAGTACCGATGATACCTCCTTCATCCATGATCATCACCACAGCAGGCCTGATATCAGGAAGATTTGGAGAATGGAGGAATCGAAGGATGAGAGACAGGACGGAGAAAACAATAATAGTCAGGAGCAGAATCTGCGAGAGACGGACTGAAGAGATGAATTTCATACTCAAAAGGGTATACTTTTTTCAGATAAAAACAAGCAAGAACCTCTCAGTGTGGATATACTCCTTTTGCTCTGATTATTTTGTTTTGTATAATGCTGCGAAGCTTTCATAATAAGAGCTACGGAAGTATAATACTCACAGTTATGAAAGCGAAGTAGTATAATAAAAAATTTTAACTAAAATAGCACCATGAACGAGAAAATACACCCCACCGCCATCCTCACCAACTGCACGATATGAGACTCTGTCTCCGTGGGACCTTTTTGTATGATATCAGATACAACTCTCGGGGACAATGTAGAGATAGAGGGAAATGTCCGCATCGAGCATAGCAATATCGGGAATAATTGTGAAATACTCTGGTGAAGCATAATCCGTAATTCATCACTCGCTGAAAAATGTGTCATCGGTTGCGAAGTAAAAAAATCACACCTTGGAAAGCTAAATAAAGCTAAGCACCCGGGAACAAACATCGTGAGTACGACTTCTGGCGACAGAGTAAATTTCTGAGGGTGATGCAAGTTTGCCAACTATGATGGACGAGGAAAGGGTCACTTTATCGTCTGAAATGATGTGTTTATCTGATGTAACACGGTCATCTCTGTGAAAGCCGACCAAACAACGACACTCCATGATGGCGTGAAAATAGGCGCCAATATCCACATTGGGCAGGATATCCCCGCGAATTCTCTCGTCTATCATGATCGAGAAAGCGGGAAAGTGACGGTGAGAGAGGGATATTATAAGAAGTAAACAAAGGCCCCCGAGGAGCTGTGCTACTTCATTTTCAGAAACTCTGTCATATCAATTCCTGATTGTCGTACTATGGAACGAAAAGTCCCATACGGGATTTCTTTACCGTGAATAGGAACAATGGTAGTTTTTGTTACCTTATCTTCTTTACGAAATTTAGCATGTGATCACTTTTGTCACACCAAAACAAATCCATGCTTTTCAAGAATACGGATGACATGGACGAGCAAGACACCATTAGGCATGTGAGAGATCCAAATAAGAAATGCTTGGTTTTGTAACAGAAATAACCATATCGCCCCCATCCTCTCTTACCAATTCAAGTGCCTCTTTGAGCATCTGGAGAGCCTCATCATGAGTTGTGCCATAGCTTGATACATCTATCTCTAGACACTGAGCTACATGCTTATTTCATTCCTGCC
This sequence comes from Candidatus Altimarinota bacterium, assembly GCA_041308705.1. Lineage (GTDB taxonomy): Bacteria > Patescibacteriota > Gracilibacteria > BD1-5 > JAGOOR01 > JAGOOR01. Next base: position 2,745 of record JBFZBA010000067.1, on the reverse strand, counting down.
AGACAACAGCTGTAAATTGTTTTTTCATACTCCCATTATATCCGAAACGAGGAGAAGTAAACCAGGGACAGTAAACTGTGGACTGTAAACTGTAAACAGGATTTGTTCCGCCTGTTTTCAATTTAATCCGAGTGATCATCAATGTGAAATATCCTCAGCTCATCTTCAATAATATATCAAAAGGCTCTATACTGTTGATTGAGCCGAAAATACCATTTTTCAGATTTGTATGGTTGCCTTTTCTTGAAGTCTATAGCCTGAAAGTGTCAGTTCAATATATACTCTTTTGCTTTTTGGTACTGTTTTTCTAGTCACCACTTCACCAACCGATCATATTCTTTTTGGAGAATCGTCACTTTTCGAATAATCATAAACTAGAGTTCAAGGAATTCACCCTCTTTTGTCGTCTGCATCTTCTGTTCAAGCATTTCATCATAAAGAACTTGATACAAATCAGAAAAATCTCGGAAATGTGTCCGTGGTAATCCGGGATCTTTATCAATAGTGAGGTTTGTCATACTCCCATTATATCCAAAACTCTGATTGTACAAGCAGGGGTAGTGTAAACTGTGGACTGTAAACAGTAAGCAGGATTTGTTCCGACCAGTTTACCGTTTACTGTTATCTGTTTACGATTCTGCCCGTTGACTGTTTACCATTTACTGTTTACTTTCTCGTTCCACGAGAAGACAAAAGGATTGAGAATATAGCGACGAGTGTCATTTCTGCAAAAGTTTTTTTCGTTTTTTTCTTGACAAAGATTTCAAAGAGACATAATGTTATTCTGTAATCCAAAAAATTATGGGAAATGTTTTCAAATCAATGGCTCTCGTTGCAGCACTTGCTGCAGGAGATGCTACACATGCTCAAGAAGGTGCTGACAGTACTGCCAATAGAACAAAACAAGCACTTGTAGAACTATTAAGTGAATTACCTCCTGGATTCGACTCAGCTCGAAGAGTTATAGAATGAGATATCACTCTGGCTACAGATGGTGACTTGAGTGATTCAGATATATTAACCATTGAGGGGCATATGTCAAAACTGGCAACGGTAATACCAGAGAGTGCGCGAAAAGTAAGAGAAGCAATGACTGGGGTGGAAACAATTGTCGCAGCAGATGAAGTTGCTGCATTGAACGAGAGTGATGAAGAGAGAAAGATAAGATTAGACAAAGAAAAACAAACAGAGACATTACAAAAAATGATTACAAAGCTCAATAAAGATGGTTTGTTTGATGAAAGTGCATGGGGATCAACCAACTCTAAATGAGCAAATTGCACTATTAGAGTAACAAGAGATACAGTTTCTACAGAATTTATAAACAGGCAAATAACTTGATCTAATCCAAAATCAACTGCATTTTTAACCCTTGGGCTTTTACCTGGAAGGAATTATACAATTACCATTGGGAAAATAACAGGTGAGACATCTACAGTTGGCATAAAATTAAGAGACGAAAAAGATCAACTCACTCCTCTTATTAAGCTCAATCAATGAGTCAACAACATCACAATACCAGCTGGCTACCAGATACAGCAGATCCTAGAGATTGTAAATACAGCCACAGGACCTACAACAACTATTGAAGGTATAACATTAGATTACAACTGAGAGACTGGTAATCAACTAGCTGATGCGAAATAGAGGTGAATGAAACCATGAATAGAGGATTTTTTTAGCTTTTATGAAAACAAAGCCTCACGAAACAAATTTAATAAACTAGTAGACACTATTTATTTTGGCTAAAAGAAAGATATAATCAGTACATGGCAAATAAAAAGTGAACTGTATTGTGAACAGTATTCTTCGTAGTACTTATAACAATAATCTCCATACTAAATAGGCAAACCTATTTTACTACTTTATGGTTAGGAATTAATAACTATTTCATGGGGTGTGGGGATTTTTGACAATACATATCAGAAACTCGTGATTATCTAAAAGAGGGGGTAAATTTAGTCGATATTATGGAGGTGGGGAAAGAGCCACTTTTATTTATTATAACAAGTAACTTTGGTAGGCTATCATGATTGGGGGAAAAAGAATCTTACGTAATTATTTTCAGTGTCATAAAAATACTGATAGTTTTAGCAAGCTCCATAATAATATTTAGAAAAAAACAAACTAGGCTTTGGGGTATGATTTTTGGGGTCATTCTCTGTCTAACTATAGTAGATAGTAGTAGCGGTTTCGGAAGACAGACTCTAGCCAATATGTATATAATACTTTTCATACTATGAGCCATAATAAATAAAAATATAAATTTAAAAACAGGTTTTGTGGTAAGTATATTTTTGAGCTGTTGTTTTCTATCACATAAAATAGCTGTTTTATACACAGGAATAGTATTATCATATTTAACTGTTAGATTCCTAGTAGAGAAAAATTGGAAAGAAGTTAAAAAAGTTTTAATTATTTTAAGTTGCTCAATAGTTTTATGATTACCATTCATATCCATAGGACTCGGAAGTATATATGAATTTATATCAGAATACTTTCAAAAATATGTAAAAATTAAATCCTGAACTCAGGAAATATTAAATAGTGGAAGTATAGATATTAGTAAAGGGGTTTCCTTGGTGCCTTGATCTAGTCAATATCCAATTATAAACTACATTATATTTCAGTGATTTTTATTTATCTTAGCTCTAGCTAACTTAAAAAAAATCTTAATAAGAGATCATTCAAATGCTTATTCAGAAATAATATATATTTTCTTTTTTATTACGGCATTTCATACAT
>JBFZBA010000066.1:0-10160 GCA_041308705.1 Candidatus Altimarinota bacterium | reverse complement strand
GTCTTTTTATATTAACGGCTTGTGCCTTGTCTAGCATATCACAGACTTGTTCTTTTATTTTTTCTAGATTCTCTCGAGTCTTGTCATTATTTTCTATAGCCTGGATAGCTGGTGCTGTAGTTTTAGACCTCACCTCTTCAACTTGTGAGACACCGCGTCCATGAAAATTTGTATTTTGTTGGCTTAACGATTCTGTAACGGCTCAACTTAGCCCTTTCGCACTATCTAATGTGTTTCTTAGACCTGAAGCAGAAGTATTGGAGACGCCCGCTTCGTCTAACTCCCTAACAACGGGAGAAAATCCCGACCGTACCAATCATTTATCTGCAGCATTCTGTTTACTAGCACCACGAAATCTGTCAACTACACCAGAAAATATATTAGCAACTGATCAGCCTATGCTCTGATATGTTATATTAGCTCGAGCGATAGAATTTCAGAGTCCTCCAGGCTTTGCATGTGCTGTGACAGTAGGATTTGCTTCTTCGGGACTATCTGGCTGTGCACTTTTACGAAAATGCAATAAATTAGAAGCATCTCTCCAGAGATCAACTGCTTCTAGGTATTTGAGCACTTCTCAGAGGCCCTTCTTTTGTGTTTGTTGAATTTTTTGCTTTTTGGCATCTTCATCGTGACACTGCTGTATATTTCCTGGAGAGTAAAATTCCCTCATTTCATTAGAGAATCCCTCGGGAGCAATTGTAAATTTATCCTCATCCAGATATTTATTGCTTCGCACATTTGAGGCGAGATCTCGATAAAACGAGAGAACTGCTGAGTTCTGAGTATGCATATCAGTGAGGACTTCCTGAAGTGAACGTTTTTTTGTCTTGTAGAGAGAATCACCGATTTGCACATCTTCCTTGAACCTGACGACATCTCCCGCACATTTACCACCTATTTCTGCTCCTGTCTCGAGAATTCTCTGCTGTATAGCCTGGATATAGTCATCGTGTTTTTTTGCATTCGGTAGGAGCATATTATTAGAGGTATCGAAGAAAAATGAATTGTTAAGGAAAAAATTTGAAATATCATCATCCTTTTGCATGATATTCAATACTCGTTTTGTATTCTCTGCACTCACAGCGCCATTAGAACATGATAAGCCGCCTGCTTCTTTCCTCATAGCTTCGAGAATTTTATCAATATTTTGCTCATATGAAGTCACCGCAGGAGATGGATTGGTATTGAGTGTACATGTCGCAGCGTACGCAGTATCGGAGAGATACAGGAGGGAGAGACAGAGAGTGATGTGTGATATTTTTCGCATAGTTTATGATACTGGACAGTCCGGCTTTTCGGAAAGATAATTTGTATATGTTGCAAGGTTTATAGCGGATTCATTCATAAACCGAGCTCTTGATGCCATTTCTTCCATTGCAACTTCGATAATACCCCAAGAGTCTAAATCATGTCATTTGAGAAAGGTGCCTTCCATACCTTTACCTACATATTTGAGGTATTGTTGATATGCATCACCTCATCTCTCTAGAGCATAGACGGTATTAATAATTCCTACATCGTTATCAGTAGCTCCTCTAGAGGTCTGGTTTATAGCTCTCTCCATTCCTGCAATAAGTATTTCAGTCGGTTTTTCAGGATTTATTCATCGTTTCTTCATTGTTCTCGCAATAGAATCATCTATTTCCCTATCCTCAAATTTACGAGTACGACTCTCCCGATTCATGAATCATTTGAGGAGCTCTGGGACATTCTTAACGGGAGATACTCTATTACTCAGCATGTTTCACAGGTTTGCGCTTTGGCTAAATGTTGATTGAAATAAATTGATAGTTGGTGCTGTTATACAACGATTACTGCGATTATTTGCATTTTCGGCAAAAAATCCCTTTCATCTTTTAAAAATTTCCTCCATTGTATCCCCTCCCGATGTAGAATTAGAATGTGTATTTTTGTAGACATTAACTCTATTTCTATCACAACCATTAATTCAACAACTCGTAGTAGTAGCTGCTACTCATTTACCTGATGATGAAGTCATCCCAAATGCTCTCGCTACGGCATCAGATATTCATCGAGACAATCACAATGACCATTCTCCCGAGATTCAACCCGTACCTGTAATGAGAGCGTCCTCTTCTTCTGCGCTAGTATTTTTATAGGCTCATACCCGGGGAACTTCGGCAAATAATAAGCTGTCTACATCTCTAAAAGCGTGCATAATATCACGCGGGGAGTTATCAGTATCTCAGTCATAGTAGAGTCCCATGGGTGCTATTTCTCGCGATAGAATCATTTGTTCTTTGACTTGGCCAATTATGCTATCAGTCATCATGTTCATAAGTGTATTGAGGGCTCGAACATCAGAATTACTGAATTCTGAAATACTTGGATCAAGATGAGGCTTTATAACAGAAATAAAGTCGTACGGAGTTTTTTGGGTCTTGGTCAAAGCAGGGACTGTAGCGAGATAGTCTATCAGTGCCTGATCGAGATCAGGCGATATAATAGAATCACAGCCATCACAGTATCATTCTCCGAAAAATTTGGCGAGATGCCCTTTATCTTTTTTGATAGCTACATCCATTTTTGGAGCAAATCCTAGGAAAGCATCTCTCATGTACTTGGCACCCCTGTTTTCTTCTTTCTCTCGAGCTTGTGTATATATTTTTTGGAGCTCTTTTTCATCACCTGTAGATGGAGTGAGAGCCAGGGTAGGAGATAAAGAATACATCGCACAGAAACATCCGATAAATACCTTGCGAATCTTTGTTTGTGTAGCTGATGTAGACAGAGATGATTTCATGAAAAATACGATTTTTACTATTGTACTGAAAATGGTCTATTTTTTCAATAATAAAAGCTTGCTAACTATCAATGAAACAATATACTCGCCTCGTTTTTTATTTATAATTATCTCTCTATGCATAACGCTGGAAAAAAGGAAAGTCAGGATGGTCAGACACAGTTTGATATCCACAAGACACTCATCCTCCTCAAGCCTGATACAATAGCTCGTGGAATCGTCGGTGACATCATCTCTCGCCTCGAGAGAAAGAGTCTCAAAATTGTTGGAATGAAATTTATCACTATGACAGAAAAACTCCTCGTAGAGCACTATGGTCATCACAGTGAAAAACCATATTTCCCAAAAATCGTAAAATACATGACAGATGGTCCCGTATTGGCTCTCGTCATCGAGGGTATCGATTCTGTCCGCCAGGTTCGTATGATGTGTGGTGCTACTGACCCCCAATTTGCTGCACCGGGAACCATCCGTGGTGATCATAGCTGTGTCATCGACTACAATCTCGTGCACGCTTCTGATTCTATAGATTCTGCTGATATCGAGATAGCTCGTTTCTTCAAGCCAGAAGAAGTCTTTGAATATTCAAAGAATGTCTATGTGAATTAATTATATTACCTAATATATGAGATATTTCTCAATACTTTCAGATCAACAAAATCGAGCCGATAAAGTCATATCGGCTCTTTTTGACGGTATATATTCGAGATCACAGATACAAAAATGATTCACGCTCTGACAGATAAAGGTTATCAATAAAAAAGATGGAAAGACTTATTCAAATCCTAAATATTATCCGCGACAATGAGACATCATAGCGATGGATATAAGGTCAGTACCCTCGACACTTACACCTGATTATCGACCACTGGAGATTATATTTGAAGATACTAATTTTCTCGTAGTCAGTAAAGATGCTGGCATCAATACACATCCAACACCGAGTTACGAGGGGAAATTCTGAACTCTTGTAAATCAACTCATAGCCCAGGTGAGTAATTTTGACCGAGCACAATGAGAAGATAGGCCTGGCATAGTTCACCGCTTGGACAAGGATACGAGTGGGCTTCTCCTCGTCGCAAAAAACGATATCACACTCAGAAATCTCCAAAAGCTCATACACGACCACAAAGTCGAAAAAACCTACCTCGCTCTCGTCGTCTGAGAACCACGAGATGCTGCGGGAACTATTCATTCAGTCATTGGTCGCGACCCAAATAACCGACTCAAAATGACCATAAAAAATCCTGTTGAATGACGTGAGGCGACAACACACTACAAGACTCTTGAAATATTTCAGTATGAAGGAAAAACTCTCAGTCTCCTAGAAGTGACTCTCGAGACTGGACGAACTCATCAGATTCGTGTGCACATGACTAACATCGGACACCCAATACTTGGAGACAAGACTTACTGAATAGAATATGAAAATAACTGGGCACAGAAACATTTCTGACTCGAGAGACAGTTCCTGCATGCATGGAAACTTCATCTCATCCTCGATGAACAAGAATACAATTTTATAGCACCGCTCAAGCCTGATTTAGAAAAAGTGCTCTCAATATTAGGAAACGAAAAGTAATACTCTAAATCTTACACACTATACCATTACACTCCATATTTTTCTCTAGTGATTTCTTACAGAGTTTACCGGCGACGACATCGTAGATATCGCCTGGAGCTGGAGCTGTGATTGTTGTATCTTTGAGATTTGGAAGTTCGTGCATGCCTGTTTTCAAAGCTTCCATAGCTTCTTGTTCTCCGTGAACGAGGAATATCTGTTTTGGTGTACCACAATGAGCAGCATATTCGAGGAGACCATGTCGGTCAGCGTGTCCGGAGAAAGCGTTAAAAGTAGCGATTTGCATCTTCACTTCCTTTGGCTCATCAAATATATTTACCTGGGTAGCACCTTCGACCAGTTTCCGTCCGAGTGTATTTTCTGCCATATAGCCTATAACGAGGAGTAGATTTCTCTCATCCTCTATATTATTAGCAACATGATGGACGATACGACCAAACTCTACCATGCCAGAAGCTGCAATGATGATAGCTGGATAATTAATACGGTCGAGTCCTTTTGATTCTTCAACACTTCGTGTAAATCGGACACCTTCACCTTCCAAAAATGGAAAGAGTCATTCTTCTGTGGCATTAAGTAGTTCTTCATCAAAACAATTGGAGTGAATCTTAAATATCTCCGTTGCACTGGTGGCAAGTGGCGAATCCACATAAATAGGGAGCTTCATGATTTTCCCTTGGTGCATGAGCAGTCGGAGAACATAGAGGATTTCCTGGGTTCGCTCGACGGCAAAAGCTGGAATAAATATCTTACCTCCGCGGTCTACAGTCGCATTGATAACCTCTGTAAGATGTTCCTCGACAGCAGCTAACTCATCATGAAGACGGTTACCATAGGTCGATTCTGTAATCATGATATCTATATCCTTGAGCTGGGTTGGTTCTCGCAATATAGGGAGATGCTTGCGTCCGAGATCACCTGTGAAACAAAATCGGATATGTTCACCTGTGTCTTTGTCATCTATTTCCCATTCTTCGAGAGCAGAGCCGAGGATGTGGCCTGCATCGTGAAATGTCACAAAAACGCCTGGAGCTAGTGGGATTTTTTGCTCATAACTGACAGAGCGAAATTGCATGAGAGCAGTTTTTGCATCTTCTTCTGTATAGAGTGGTTCGACAGCTTTTCCAGTTTTTTTGGAAACATGCTCAGCATCATGTGTCTGTATTCTCGCGCTATCCTGGAGCATAATAGAACAGAGATCTCGTGTTGGATGAGTACAATAGATAGGTCCAGTAAATCATTTTTTGACGAGAAGAGGTATGAGTCCTGCGTGATCTATATGAGCATGCGAGAGGATGAGTGCGTCTATTTCTTCAACTTTGATTGGGAAAAATCTATTTGCTTCATCAGATTCTTTTCTACGCCCCTGAAACATACCACAATCCAGGAGATAAGTCTTGCCGTTAACACGGAGGATATGCTTTGAACCTGTGACTGTCTGTGCTGCGCCGACGAATTCGAGTTGCATAGTATGTGGTTAGTATTTAGCTGCACCAATAATACCAGATAATCACCTCTGTTGCAAGAATTGGGGGGAGGACTTCATGAGAAAATAATATACAGCAATAATCTCTACGACATTTTCCGCCAAAACTGACATTTTTCTGCCCCATTCATGAGATTTTTCTTGGTCCAATTATTCTGGTTTTTTGGGAAATAATCAACTGGAGTAATGACTCATCCAGAGAGGTTATTTGAGAGCATTTGCTGTTCAAGAGTATCATAGAGCTCTTCGAGGTTCTCATCTCCGAGGCGTTTTCCGTAGGGAGGATTGGTGATGATATGTGAATCTGGGATAAATGAAACGCTCTCCATGTCAGCCTCACGAAACTGAATAGTATCGAGAACTCCTGCGCGAGAAGCATTTTTACAAGCAATATCTACCATATATTCGTCGCGATCACTTCCAAAAATCTGATACGATTTAGTAAATATTTTTTCACGAGCTTCTTTGATAGCCTTTTCATGGTTCGGGAGATCATACCATGGAAAATAGAGGTAATCAAATTCCCTCTGCAGCCCTGGGGCAATATTTCTGGCTATCATGGCAGCTTCGATAAGTATCGTCCCACTTCCACACATCGGATCGTAGAGTGGAGTGCGAAATTTCCATCCACTAAAAAGAACGAGCGTTGCTGCAAGTGATTCCTTGAGTGGCGCCTCCCCTGCCTCAGTCCGGTATCCTCTCTTATGGAGTGCATCACCAGAAGTATTGATGAGTACATGGAGCTCGTCATTCACCAGGAGGAGAAATATCTCAATAGGATGTGAGTGCTCATTTTCTTTCCAGAAATCGTCACCCTTCATGAGTGAACGGATGATGGCCTTTTTTCCGAGAGATTGCATGCTGGGAGTATGTGTGACAACAGAGCGACTCGTCGTAGCTGAGACGATAATAGGCGTACCGAGTGGAATCCACTGAGACCAATCAACGCTCTCTACCACTGCAAAAAGCATCTCAAGCGATGTGACATCGACCTTTTCCACCTCAATATAGATACGGTTAGCCACACGCGACCAGATATTCGCCCGAGTGAGCGTCATCATGTCTCATTCAAACCCTACCATCTTATCCTGGCCATAGGTAATATGGATATCCTGTCTCTCCAGTTCTCCGCGCACGAGGGATTCTACCCCACTGATACATGTTGCTACAAAATTGGTCATAATTATCTACATTGGAGGATATCGACAGAATCAGTTGGAAATATACTTCATTGAAGCACTTCGACGACATACTGCGCTGGCTTGGATTTATACATCATCGGCTCTCCTGTCTCACCTTCTGGTCGCATATTTCGAGCTACATCCACGAGCATTCACTGGGCATCATAGAAATACATATCCAGCGGGAGGTAAGTGTTTTTCATCCAAAATACTTGGGGACTCTCTGATTCAAATATAAAAAGCATGCCACATCTGTCACACATATTCGTCCTATTCATGAGTCCTCGCATATGCTCTTCACGAGTACGAGCTACTTCAAATATCCAGTCTCATTGACGAGAGGACACAATACAATGATTTTCTTTTCGCAACCAAAAAAATACCGATACCAGAAATATCGTGAGGATAACGAGAAGGAGACTGGTAATCTTCATACACTCCTAATGTACTGGATTTTATAATCTTCACAAGTACTTTTGCTAAAAATTCTGACAAAAACATAGTATCCTAACAAGAGGCCTCATTTATTGTTGAATTGAAATTATCTATTTTCTCATTCCTTGTCTGGTATTTCCCTCGGAGAAATTCAGTTTCCAGAAACACATTAAGAGAAGAGAGCACATCATCAATATTCATAGTTCTGGCTCCAAAACAGATAACATTGGTATTATTATGAGTTCGACTAATTTTTGCTATTTCAGTATTGTATGCGAGGACTGCTCGGATTCAGTGATATTTATTTGCAGCAATAGACATACCCACGCCCGTGCCACAGATGAGTACTCATTTGTCTGCTTTTTTCTGAAGCATTGATTTGCAAACAAGGCTCGCATAATCAGGAAAATCATCCAGAGGCTCTTCACTCTTTGGTCAGAAATCTATAACTTCATGTCAGAGCTTTTTTAAGTTTTCGAGTACCGGCTCTCGAAAAGGAAATCCACCGTGGTCACAAGCAAAAGCAATTATCATAATTTTCTATATTTACTGAGCTCTCCTAGTATATAGCCGATAAGTGGAAGTCAAAGCATCCAAACAAAATATATCGGTTCAAAATCCCAAAGAGATACAAAACCAAATACTGAAGCAAAAGGAGAAGCAAGAAGTCAGAAATGAACAGTGAGAGAAGTAGTAATAGCTATGATGAGCCACTTATTTACCCTCAAATCAAACGGTCTGAGACGACCACAACTAAATGATCGCAGCATCTGGTAGATGACAGAAGTGGTGACTGCAAGTGTCTGAGCGAGCATGAGATTCACGCTCTGAAAAACAAAGAACACGGTGCCAACAACGCCTATACCTATGATACCTGCCCAAATGATGAAGCCCTGAATGCCAGCAAGTAGACTCTCATCAATAGGCTTCCTCTTCATGACATCTGATTCGGTTTCTTGTGTCGAGAGTGCGAGTGCTGGGAAACTATCCGTCACGAGATTAATCCAGAGAATCTGAATCGCTACAAATGGTACAATGAGTGGATCACGGAATATGATAACACAGAGTGCAAGGAGGATGACTTCATAGAAATTACAAGCGAGCAGATATTTGATAAACTTCTTTGTATTGTCATAAATTCTTCTTCCTTCCTCCACAGCAGAAACTATCGAAGCAAAGTTATCATCGAGGAGTACCATATCGCTGGCATCCCGTGCAACATCTGTACCGCGGATACCCATGGCAATACCGATATCAGCTTGTTTGAGAGCGAGTGCATCATTGACTCAGTCTCCGGTCATGGCAATAATATGTCCTTGTTCTCGAAGTATTCTCACGATACGGAGCTTGTCTTGAGGAGCAATACGAGAAAAAACATCTGTCGTCTTTAGGGCTTCACTCAATTCTTCATCACTCATTTCAGAGAGTTTCGTCGCGTCAAGAGTTTTATCTCCGAGGCCTATCATCCCTGCAATAGCACCAGCGGTGAGCTCAGAATCTCCCGTAATCATGATAACACGGATCCCCGCTTCCTGACATGTCCGAATAGCACCGGCAACTTCAGCGCGAGGCGGATCTATCATCGCCATAAAGCCTACAAAGATAAGGCCAGATTCGGATTCTTCTTGGGAATATTTTTCTTTTTGTAGTAAATCCTTGTATGCCATTGCCAGTACCCTCTTCCCTTCTGAAGCGAGCTGACTAAATACTGTACGAATTTCCTCTATTCTTTTGGGAGTGAGGGTAATTATCTCATCACCAATTTTTTCAGAAGTGATAAGTTCTAAAATTCTCTCAGGAGCTCATTTTACAAACGAACGGACATCGCCGTTATATTTTCTCAAAATAGACATGCGCTTTCGGTCGCTATCGAATGGAAATTCTACCACCACTGGATTTTCATCCTCCAATTGTGCTTTTTGGAATCAGTGTGTTTCTGCAATTTCTATGAGCCCTATCTCAGTAGGATCTCCAAATATTTTTTCAACTCATGCTGCATCTCGACCGTATCGAGCCTTATTACACAAGGTCGATATATGAAATATTATATCTCATGGCTTCGCTGGATTGAGACTACCATCTGTGTAAATATCGACGACTTTCATCTCTGATTGTGTGAGTGTACCAGTCTTATCAGTACAAATAACGGTTACCCTTCAGAGTGTTTCAGAGGCAGGGAGCTTCCTTATGAGTACATTTCTTTTCACGAGTCTCTTCGTAGCAAATGCCAGTCCGAGGGCGACAACAGCAGGGAGACCTTCCGGAATAGCAGATACTGCGAGACTGACAGCCACGAGAAATGAGTCAGCAAAATGCCCACCAGCAAAATAGAGAATACCGACAATGATCAGACAAATAATAGTGATTATGATTGCTATTTTACGAGAAAAATCCTCAAGCTTTTGCGCAAAAGGATTTATGTCATCCTGCATCTTTCCGACCATACCTGATATGTGCCCTAGTTCAGTGTGAGAGCCTGTGGCGACGACGAGAGCTTGACCAGAACCAGCAGCGACAGTCGTCCCCTGATAAATCATATTAGACCTGTCTGAGAGAGGGACAGATTCAGTGAGTGTCTGAATATTTTTATCCTGAGGAACACTCTCACCTGTGAGAATTGACTGATTGACGCGGAGGCCTCACGATACACTCATGCGAGCATCGGCAACTATTTTTTCCCCCTCATCTATCAGGAGAATATCTCCGGGG
>JBFZBA010000065.1:0-5913 GCA_041308705.1 Candidatus Altimarinota bacterium | reverse complement strand
TCATCCTCTCAAAAAAAGAATAGGTTGACAAAATATTAAATAAATTTTTGTAATAGAACGAAGAGGGAGTTGCTGTTTTGTGAAAATTTATACACTAGGAGGAGTATATTTTCTTTAATTATAATTTATATGAAATACTTTTTAACAATCCTGCTTGTATCAGCTACAGCTCTCGCATTTGCTCAGGTAGATGAGACACTACTGGACTCATCGATGTATATCTCAAACAATGCTCAAATGGATTATCTGCATAGTAGCACAATACCGTTGGGAACAATTGAAGTTGCCGCGACTATTTTTATGGTGGTTTTCTTTGCTTTGTTTTATTTTATTCTACCTATTACAATTTACTGTATAGGTTCATATTCACTTTCCCGTCTCGATAAATATTATCAAAAAGTGAACAGTTCAGGTATTTCTTGGATACCTTTTGCGAGATACTATCACATTGTGAGAAATGCAACCAAATCAGCTAAAAAAGCCTTTTATATAACTATTCTTCCTACTGTTTTGTTAATTGCTGGTAGCATACTACTTTGAATACTCATAGCATCTACTCTTTCAGGATTTATTGATAAAAATAGCTCGATACCTTTTTATATAGTAGCTATTATAATTATTTTGTGAGGATTTATTTTGGCTATTATTATGCATTTTTGGCGCGCATTTATCATAAAAAAATATGTCAAAGGTGACACGACTACAGCTCTGTGACTCTCTACCTATACATCTATTGTCCTCTGGTATGTAGCTCTCGATAGAACAACATGAAAGACTGATATTATTGGAAAAATAGGCTTTATTGTACTGGCTCTATTTGCCATAGTTTATATTGGCATGGTAGGCATGGTAGGTGTAGGTGTTTTAATAGAGGGCATGAATAGTATTTAATGATTTAATATAGTATGCACTATCCACTCATCATCATCGGTACAGGCTCAGCATGACTTCCCGCAGGAATGTACGCGAGTCGTTATGGTATTCGCAATCTCATCATCGGAGCTCAGCCAGGAGGTGCGCTTGGGACTTCTCATTGTGTCGAGAATTATCCGGGGACTATTAGTGAATCAGGCGCAGATATCATGAAGAGGTTTGAAGAACATGCAAAAATATCTGGTTCAGAAGTCAGCTACGATACGGTTGTAAAAATAGAAGAGCTTCCTGAAAAAATCCTCCAAGTGACTACAGCCAGAAAAGAAGTGTATACTTGTGACTTCCTCATCTATGCGACCGGGAATGCTTACCGTCATCTGGATGTACCAGGAGAAGACCGTCTACTCGGTGCGGGTGTATCATATTGTGCGACTTGTGATGGGAATTTTTTCCGATGAAGGGATGTTATCGTGGTTGGGGGAGGGGATTCATCATTTACGGAGGCTCTCTATCTCGCACATCTGTGTAAAACAGTCAAAATTCTTGTCCGAAAAGATAAAGCAAAGGCAGAAGAAATATGGGTCAAGAAAGTCCAAGAAGAGCCAAATATGGAAATCATCTATAATACCGAAGTAGCTGAGATAAATGGTCAATTCGCTGTAGAGTCTGTGACCACAAAAGACGGAAGGACTATACCAACACAGGGCATTTTTATTGCTGTTGGCTCTGTACCGAGCATCGAGCTTATTCACAATCTGGACGTGGAAATAGATGAAGAAGGGTGCATAAAAATAGACCAACATCAGAAGAGTAGCCATGACAGGATCTACGCTGCCGGTGATGTGACGACGGGTTCTGCAAAATTTCGCCAGACTATCATGTCAGCAGCCGAGTGATGTCTCGCAGCACATAGTGTCCACGAGGTCATGCTCAAGAATGGTATCAAAATGCAATAAATCTTTATTGTTATCCGTTCTGTTGAACCCACCTTAATAATTCATTGATTGAATCCGAAGAGTTCTTTTTGCTCCAGCCATCGTCTCATCTAGGCACTCTAATTATATCAATTTTTCAATTTAATGGACCTTCTGAAATTATTCGGGCCATTTCTTCGTTCATACAATCTTTCGAAGAGTTCAATAGAAAACAAAGGGGGATATCTGTAAGCTCACTTGCCTGTAGCACTCTCAGTACGAATCATATAAAGAAGCTTCCGGGGGAATTGCTATTTGGATTCAATTGAAGGTATCTCCGATAAGCATTTTCACCATTCTCGTCCTTCAGGCTAAAATCTTCAGAAGAAAATATTGAATCCATATAACTCATAGCTTCTGAATTTGAATAGTGCTTACCATCATTTAGTCAATCACGCCACTCTATCAAATCTATTGAATCATGAAAAAATTCTTCCATATCTCAGGAATTTCTGAAGTTAAAAAAATCACCATCAATAATGAATGCCATTTTTTGTACTGTACCATGTATTATTTCCTTGAGAGCTTGTAGGGCTCATTTCAGTGTAATTGCACACAGATGAGGCGTCTTTCACAGTATGCCCTGGATATTCTCAATAGACCCAAGATCATCTTCTACAAAGAGAATTTTAGCGCCCAAGCTTGTTTCCAAATTCATAAATTATAATTATAAACTAATATTATCATTTATTTTTTCTATTCTAAGGTCAAAATAAAAATTTGCAAAATAATACTCTTTTGTATAATCCACACATATTTCCGTATATCTAATGTATTTTTATGGCAAAAGGAAAAGGTCAAAAGTTCAAACTCATCTCTCTCGAATCAGGGAAAGAATGTGGCTATATCAAGATGAATCCTCTCGATATGGATAAGACAAAAAAGTTCAAACGATTCGATAATCACCCTACGATGAGAAAGCATGTAGAATGCAAGCTCGTTCCAATCAAAAAAGCTGGTACAAAAGCTCTCGCAAATTCTCAGAAAGCTGGTGAATAATTCACAGTTGTTATATTAAAATAAAAAAGCCTTCCATTTTGGAAGGCTTTTTTGAATGTGAGATATTTCTAGAAGGGGATATCCTCAATAGAGACTCTTTCTTCTTGAGGAGGTATAGTCGTATGGACGGGTGGTATCATATCTGACTCTTCTGAGCTTTTTGAGAAATGTTCACCTCCTTCATGGCCTCATTTTGGGGTGAGCATGATCATCTGTTCACCAACAATCTCAGTTTTATATTTTTTTTGCCCTGACTGATCTTCCCATGATCTTGTTTGTATGCGACCTTCGAGGTAGACCTTATTTCCTTTTTTGAGATATTGCTCTGCTATTTCTGCGAGCTTCCCAAAGAGTGATATATTGTGGTATTCTGGCACATCTTGCTGTACTCATGCGCTATCAGTATATCGGCGGTTTGTCGCGATAGAGAAATTGGCAACCCGTTGACCGCTTGGCAGTGCTCGCACTTCTGGATCGGCTGTCACATTTCCGATGAGTTGTGCTCTATTGAGGGAGTACATAATTATTGAGGAGAAAAATAAGTACTCTGATTATACCTCCTTTTTGTATCAGACAAGCAGGGCTACTAGAAAAACATTTTTTTTGGGTATACTACACACAATATGGCACGCAAAAAAAACATCCTCGGACTCTCAAGAATGACACAGACAATGATTTTTGGTTTTGTTCTTATATTTGCAGCAATTCTCGTGTTTTTTGCACAGAAAGACTATCTGTCTGATGCTCTGGAGCCTCTTTTTTGACCACATTTTCGATGGTTTTTCTCTCCCATAGCGTGCCTGGTGGGTTTTCATATGATATTCGGAAAGAGCTCCTTTGACCTGAGAAGGGGATTGGGGCTCCTCTTTTTCTGGATTTCTAGCGTATCTCTCTGGAGCTACCTGGATGGCAAAAAATGACTCTTTTTTGATATACACGATCCACTCATTGTATGGTTTGATAAAATTCCGGGGTTAACTCTTCTTTTTGGCTTTCTTCTTCTATCTCTCTATCTCCTGTTTCATGTCTCATACAGAAAAATACTCTCGCAGTTCTGAGAGGCTGGAGGATACGCCTACAGGAAACAGATAGAGATGCTCAATACTTTTTCTGACTCGATTCGTGATCGCCAAGAAGAAAAGAAAAAACTCTCTCCAAAAGAAGAAAAGCGGCTTAGAAATCGCAATGAAGAGCTGGAAAGCAAAATAGAAAAACTTTCTACAAAACATGACCCCTCTGAAGAAAAAATGAGCTTTTTTGAGAAAATCAGAAATAGAGGCTCTATAATAGAAGCGAAACCTCTCACAAATCAATCAATTCTCTGAAAAATACCAGTAACCAGTCGCTCAGTTCCTATTATCACCAAAAATACCGCTGACAAACATTCAGACATAAAGCCATTTAAGTGATCATGGCAATACCCTCGGAGCGATCTGCTAGTTCGTCATCCGAAGTGAAAACCGCTCACTCGAGAAGAGATAGAGCTTCAATCGGCTATTATTGAGCGGACGCTCCTGCAATTTGGCATTGAAGTTTCTATGGCTGGATTTGAAGTATGACCGACAGTCACTCAATACCGACTCAGACCGAGCGAAGGCGTCAAACTCAATAAAATTGAAGCACTCAAGAAAGACCTCACACTCGCACTGAAAGCAAAAAACATCCGCATTCAGGCACCAATTCCAGGGTTAGGACTGGTTGGGATTGAGGTTCCAAATGATCGTCGTGATGTTGTCAGTCTCCGCGAGATTGTGGAGAGCCCGCAGTTTACCAAGAATACTTCAAAACTCGCCATGTGTGTCGGCGCAGGGATAGCCGGTGATGCGGTCGTATGTGATCTCAAGGATATGCCACATCTGCTGATAGCAGGACAGACATGATCTGGTAAATCTGTCGGAATGAACGGTTTTCTCATCTCATTACTACTCAGAAATTCACCCGCGGAGCTGCGTATGATTATGGTTGATCCAAAACGCGTTGAACTCGGTGTCTATAACGGTATTCCGCACCTCCTCGCCCCAGTTATCAATCATCCAGACAAGGCACTCAATGCTCTCAAATGGTGTGTTGCTGAGATGATACGGCGTTATGACCTCCTCACAGAGGAACGCACTCGTAACCTGGGAGAATATAATGCAAAAGTATCAAAAGAAGACAAAATGCCTGCCATAGTTATCGTCATCGATGAGCTAGCTGATCTCATGATGAGCGGAAATAAAAAGGAAGTAGAAAGCAATATTGCCCGTATTGCTCAGATGGCTCGAGCTGTTGGCATGCACCTCATTGTGGCTACTCAGAGACCATCAGTGGATGTCATCACGGGTCTCATCAAAGCAAACATCCCAAGTCGTATAGCATTTACTGTGGCGTCGCAGGTGGATTCTCGTACGATTCTCGATCGTGTTGGGGCTGAGGATCTCCTGGGCCGATGAGACATGCTCTATTCACCGAGTTGAGTGATGGAACCAGAGAGAGTGCAGGGTGTCTTTGTCAAAACAGAAGAAGTCGAAGCAATAATTCATTTTATCAAGATGCACACAGATGCTGACATGGCAGCAAATATGTACGATATGACTATTCTAGAATGACCAAAAAATAATTGACCCGGAGATATCAATGGTGACGGAAATGCAGACGAAGAAGATGATTTCATAATTCAACAAGCTATAGAGGTCGTTCGTGCGAGTGGAAAGGCCTCAACCTCTCTTCTACAGAGGAGATTAAAACTTGGCTATGCTCGAGCAGCGAGAGTGATGGATGCTCTAGAAGAAATGGGTGTCGTATGACCAGCTGATGGGAGTAAGCCTCGGGAAGTATACTAAATTTATTCAGCAGTGAGTCGTGCCCGGCGAGCCTTTATGAGCTCTTGTCGTGCAGCCTCAGCTGCATCAGCTATACTAGTGGAAGTCTTTGTAGTTTCGGGAGTATCTGTAGAGATAGTTGAGCTTTCGAGGTTTTTCTGATTTGTAGTTGTAGGAGTCGGAGTTGGAGTCGGTGTAGTTGTTGGAGTAACTTTTTGAATCTTGGTTTCCAGACCAACAATAGGAAAAATAGAGCTATTGAGGAT
>JBFZBA010000064.1:0-15787 GCA_041308705.1 Candidatus Altimarinota bacterium | reverse complement strand
GGTAAATATGAGTAAAAAAGTTCTGTATTCCAATTTTTGGCTCTCACTTCCATAGATTTTTCTATAATATCATCTGTTTCTGGATTTTGATATTTTAGTAGTTTTGAGTATGAAAATGGTTCATTAACTAAACCATTTGATTGATTTAAATAATAACACAATCGGAATACTGGTTTCAAAAAATATTTCTGATGATATTGTCCAGTAAATGGAAAATAGCGATCTTTAGCTTTTTGTGCTATTGGGGCGAGAATTTTGTTTAGAGGGACACGACTCAGATCAAACTCGGTACTTGAGAATTGTTGACCAGCCATATGAAGCCAATAGGGCATATCAAGGACGATGACTTCTGGTCTGATAAATTTCGTGAGATAGCCTGTTTCTGCCTTGCCATTGAGCTCATCAAAAGTTATAAATCGGAGACTCGGTTCATTGAGCTTTAGTGTACTTTCTTTTGAAAGATAGTCTTTTATCTCGGCTTCATAGCGCAAATCGGTCCCATTTTCGACGATAGCAACAGAGTCTATATCACTCCCCTCAGGATTAAAATCATCAGAGGTAATTGATCACCACAGATAAATACCAAGGACACCTTTATCCTTATATTTTTCATATATTTTATGAAATTCAGCCTGTGCTTGATCAAGAATTTGTTCTTTCGTGAGCATGTATATAGGATGATTTACCCTCTCTTTCTCTCATGTTCCTTGAGGAATTTCTTTCGGAGACGAACCTTCGTAGGAGTGATCTCTACATACTCGTCAGAACCGACATAGTCGAGGGCGTCTTCGAGAGTCATGACGCGAGGTGGTGTGAGACGCATAGCCTCATCAGTACCAGATGCTCGCATATTTGTGAGTTGTTTGTTTTTTGTCACATTCACGATGAGATCAGAGCCCTTGAGGTGTTCACCGACGATCATACCCTCGTAGACATCTGTCTGTGGTTCGATAAATATTGGTCCTCGTTCCTGGAGATTGAAGAGTGAGAATGTCATAGCTGTACCATCACCCGCTGAGATCATAGAACCTACTTCTCGCTTGTTGATGTCACCAGCGTACGGAGCATATTTCTCAAATGAACTCGCGAGGATACCTTCACCGCGAGTCATCGTCGTGAATTCTCGTCGGAAACCGAGAAGTCCACGAGTCGGGATGAAGAATTCGAGTGTTGTAAGTCCTCTCTCTGATTTCATATCTTGCATGATACCGCGTCGTTTACCCATCTGTTCGATGACTGAACCAGCTGACTCATCAGGGACATTAATCACACATTTCTCAAATGGTTCCATTTTGACACCATTTTCTTCATGAAAGATAACCTCCGGAGCACCGACCTGGAGCTCAAATCCTTCACGACGCATAGTCTCAATCAATACTGCGAGATGGAGCT
Source organism: Candidatus Altimarinota bacterium (assembly GCA_041308705.1). GTDB lineage: Bacteria > Patescibacteriota > Gracilibacteria > BD1-5 > JAGOOR01 > JAGOOR01. The sequence goes on along the minus strand of JBFZBA010000064.1, from coordinate 14,395 downwards.
CTCCACGACCTGCGACGACAAATGAACCATCAGTTTTAACTTCTACCTTGAGGCCGACATTCATCTCGAGTTCTTTATCGAGACGATCACGGATATGACGAGATGTGACATAATCCCCTTCTTTTCCTGCAAATGGTGAATCATTCACGAAAAATTGCATTTTCAATGTAGGTGGATCAATAGTGATTGGTGGAAGTGCTTCTGTAGCATCATCTGTGACGATAGTTTCTCCGACAAAGATATCAGGAATACCTGCGATAGAGACGAGGTCTCCTGCGATACCTTCCTGGATTTCTACTTTATTGAGCCCTCGAGAAGTGACGATTTTTGAGATTTTTCCTTTTCGTTTTACTCCATCATTGCCGATGATGATGACATTCGCACCATTTTTCACAACTCCATCAGCGATACGACCAATTCCCTGACGACCCATAAATGAGTCATACGCGAGATTAGCAACCTGCATACGGAATGGCTTTGTAGCATCATTTTCTCGTGGTTGAACCTTTTCAAGAATCATATCAAAAAGTGGCTGGAGGTCAGATGACTCGTCTTCTACTTCCTTCTTTGCGATACCATCACGAGCGATAGTGTATACATGAGCAAAGTCACACTGCTCATCAGTCGCACCGAGCTGGACGAAGAGATCAAACACTGCATCGAGGACATACGCAGGACGAGCAGTTGGTTTGTCGATTTTATTGATAACGACGATAGGCTTGAGACCGAGTTCGAGAGATTTTCGCAAGACGAATCGTGTCTGAGGCATAGGACCTTCGTAGGCATCGACGAGGAGAAGGACTGAATCAGCCATTCGGAGGACTCGCTCTACCTCTGAACCAAAGTCAGCATGTCCTGGAGTATCCACGATATTGACCTGAGTATCTCCGATTTGGATAGCAGTATTTTTTGCATAGATAGTGATACCTCGCTCTTTTTCTTGGTCATTAGAATCCATAACACAGATTTCAACATTCTGGTTATCACGGAAAGCTCCACCTTGCTTGAGGAGGGCATCAACGAGGGTAGTTTTACCATGATCGACGTGGGCAATGATGGCAATGGTGAGATATTTCATAAGAAAAAATAAATATTATGCGGTGATTGTAAGAAAAACAGCTAAATTGCAAACATAAAATAATCATGTCAATCATTTCAAAAAAATTCTTCAATAAATGAAGAATTTAATACCCAAGTAATAAGCCGGATTCTGTATCTCGATATGAATCTCTCTGGGACGATAATCACTTACCGTCTCAAGCACTTGCCTTCTACCGAAGTAGAGCCAACAAGCTTGCACAATCTAGGGTTTACCCGGATACCTCAGTCACCCGAGGTCCTCTCGGCGAGGAAAAGAACTGCCGAAACTTTTCACCTTGAGTCATACACCGTTTTCTTTTCCCGTGAAATGTATGACCTGTTTGGTCTCTGTGGCACTAGCCGTAGGAAATAGTCGCCCATTTCCCCGTAGCCGTTAGCTACTAGAATCGAGGAGTTTCCTCCTCACTGTGTCCGGACTTTCCTCAGTGGATTGCTCCACCGCACATATCTCCTTGGGTTTGTGTATTATGGGAGATTATCCCCTTTTTGCAAAACTTCCTGAACAATCTCATAAATTCTCTCGACTTGTTCATCGATGGTCAGATGAGTCGTATCTATCTCATAGGCTCATTCTGGCTTTCGCAATGGGCCATCAGCCCGTGTCATATCACGGTCATCTCGTTCACAGATTTTTTTCAGCACTTCTTCTTCGGAGACATCTTCTCATTTTGCTTGTAATTCCATCCAGCGTCGATGAGCTCGCACCGTAGCATCAGCCGTGAGATAGATTTTGACTTGTGCAGCAGGAAACCAGACAGTTCCCGTATCTCGACCTTCGAGAACATAATTATCAGTCTGAATGATTTTCTGTCCTGAAGAAATCACCAGCTCTCGCGGGTATTTCTGTGATGACAACTTCGAAGCCCAGACACTCGCCTCTACAGTACGAATCTTTGATTCATAATCCTCACCATTTACTCGTACATGATTCTCAGGAGAAAAGTCTAAAATAATTCCCTCAAGTGATGGTTCACCTACATTCTCTACGCTAATACTTTGTTCAGAGAGATATACTCAGAGGGCTCGGTACAGAGCGCCAGAGTCAAAATATCTGTATCATAATTTTTCTGCTAGGAGTCTGGCGGTCGTTCATTTACCACTTCCTGCTGGTCAATCAATGGTGATAGTAATTGGCATATTATTCACAGATTCTAAAAGGCTCAATTTTCACGCATTTTCGGTCAATTATTTCCGCGTACATACCAGAGAGCACACCTGGGCCATTATCATCGGGAGACATAAGTCATTTTTGCAAATCATCGATAAATCTATGCTTCACAGCGCCCCATTCGACACCAATAATACTCCTGCGTGCACCTGCAAATCCGAGATCATTGAGAAAGCCCATTCATCCAGGCCAGATATCCGCGTCAGCGGTCTGGACATGAGTATGAGTTCCCCAGAGAAGTGATACTCGACTGTCGAGATAATTTGCCATAGCATATCCCTCAGAAGTTGTCTCTTTGTGAAAATCAACGAGAATCGCTTCATAGTCAGAGGGATTTACCTCTCTCAAAATGTGGTCAATCTTTTGATATGGATTGGAAGTGGGGCATTTTTCTCAATTAGCCATGATGTCACCCATGAATATGGTACCGAGGAGATTGATGACGAGTATTTTTTTACCTCCAAAGATAAACTCACGGTGCCCCGTACCTGAGATATTTTCCCCCATGATGTTGTCTGGCCGGAGTTGTTTTGAGTCAGGTGTATCGAGAAATGCAGCTATATCCTGCATGGATTCGAGCGTATGATTTCATCCAGTCATGATATCTATCCCCTGCTCTTCACACCACTCTATCTGATTCATGCGTGGACCCTTTCCGTGAGAGATGTTTTCATTATTTGCTATCACAACATCTGGCGTGTATTTTATACGCAAATCTGGTAAATGTTTTGCAAGCATTTTTCGTCCAGTTTTTCAGTAAATGTCTCAGAAAATGAGGAATTTCATAAGCGAAGTATAAGAAAAAACAAAAAGACACAAAAAAATCACTACCCGAGTAGTGATTTTAATTATTTAATGGAGCAGACAATGGGACTCGAACCCACAACCTCCGCCATGGCAAGGCGGCGCTCTAGCCAATTGAGCTATGTCTGCATCTCTATCTAGGATTGGAGCGGGGGGCCAGGTTCGAACTGGTACCTCCAAGGGTTGAAGCCTTAGTGCTCTCGCTCATTTAAGCTACCCCCGCACTACTCCTCACCTCGATACAGACCTGAGTATAGAAAATATTTTATGATTTCAAATTTTTCTCCACGATATATCCGAATTTTTTCTTCCCCACCTGAATCAATTTTTTCTTTTTATCGACTGTCACCATCATTTTCGGATCTGTGACGACACCTTCATCCAGTTTTACACCATTTGAAGAGAGTGCATTGCGAGCCTCAGTAGAATTCCCTACCATCCCAATCTCACGAATGAGTGTGACAATCGGGTATTCCCCTGCTGGATGTTCGTAGAGTGTGATATCACCATCAGCCGGTCGAGCTCAGCCAGCAATAGTAGCTTCGAAATACTCCTCTGCATGGTTCACAGAATCTGCATCGTGATAGAGTCAGACCACTTCCCGAGCAAGCTTTTTCTTGATTTCACGAGGATGAATGCCTTTTTCTAAATCTTTTTTCACTTGTGCGATTTCCTCTATTTCACAGGTAGTACAACTCTCGAAGTATGGAATAATCTGATTATCAGGTATTTCCATAATTTTCACGAACATATCATTTGCGGACATATCGAGAGAGATGTAGTTTCATTTTGTCTTGCTCATCTTCTCACCATCAGTTCCCATGATGAGCGGTGTGATGAGGATATCCTGTTTTTCCATACCATGTGCTTCCATGAGAGTCCGACCTGCGAGGAGATTGAAGTATTGATCATTTCATCCCAGCTCGACATCGCATGAACCATATTTTCTAGCAATTGCGACACTATCATACCCCTGCATCATAGGATAGAGAAATTCTTGGAGACTAATACGAATACCAGCCTTGTAACGCTTTGAGAAATTATCACGATCGAGCATTTCTGCGACTGAGAAATTCTTCGCGAGCTCCCCTACTCCACAGAAATTTACTGCATCAAGTCACTCACTATTGTAGTATACCTGTACTTTGCCGAGATCGAGAATTTTTCAGAAAAGAGAGAGATACTTCTCCGCATTTGCTCGAGTTTCCTCTCGCTTGAGCATTGGTCGCTCTGCATCTTTGTCAGAAGAATCCCCTACCTGAGCTGTCGCATCACCGATGAGGATGATTATCTCGTGTCCGAGGTTTTGAAATTCGCGGAGCTTCAAGATAGGAACTGCATGACCGATATGCACAATAGGTGCTGTCGGATCGATACCAAATTTTATTCGAAGTGTTTTACCACTTTCGAGACGCTTGGTAAGAGAGCTCGAGTCGATAATTCGTGAGACTCACTTCTTCAATAAGTTATCAAATTTAGACATAAAAGTGCAAAATAAAAAGTGCAAAGTGCAAAATGGAGGACTTAATAAAAATAACCAGATAATGAGATGATACGATAAACAGATAAAACTCAATTATTTTTTCGCAAGTATCTGTCCCATTTTCGAGACTTCTGGACTCATTTTCAGTGCATTCTGGAGACGATGAATCTTTGATAAATCGACTATTATCTCTTTCTTTTCAAAAGAAAATGAAGTACCACATCCACAGCGTGACTGTATCTTTTTTGAGACCAGATAGTATTTTCATTTTGCTTTTGCGATTTGCGCTCCATCGAACAAAGAAGCAAGTTCTGGTACAACCCAAAAAGAAATACCTTGAAAATTATCAGATTGAATTCTGTCGTCCGAAAACGCTCTTGGGGAAAGAGAAATCTTCGACCCAGCGCAGCCAGTATTTACTATATCAATGTTCACGTCTGTGATTCATTGAGCGAGAAATTCTGAGCAACTATGTCTATCCAGGCGTACGAACATAAAATATTGATAACACCATCTTACCAAAAAATGGGAAGAGTAAAGCCTATTATATCCTCTTGCTTATGGGCTTTTACCGATAGCATATACTCATATTTATTTCTATATTCATACCTCTTATGGCAAAAGTTCTTCTCAAAAAAAAGGTTTTTCCAGCATCTATACTGAGCACACTGATACCAACTGTCATAGATAAAACACCGGGTGGGGAAAGAGTCTACGACATCTATTCTCGCCTCCTCGAGGATCGCGTGATATTCCTCGGGGAAGCTATCGATTCGATGGTTGCAAATACTGTCATTGCACAGCTTCTCTTCCTCGAAAAACAAGACGCAAAAGCTCCAATCACTATGTATATCAATAGCCCTGGTGGTCATGTGACTGCTGGTCTCGCCATCTACGATACGATGCAATACATCAAACCAGATGTCATCACAGTCGCCGTCGGTATGGCTGCGAGCATGGGTTCTGTTATCCTCGCTGGTGGAGCAAAAGGCAAACGCTATGCCCTCCCCCATACAGAGATCATGATACATCAACCACTCGGAGGCGCAGAAGGTCAGGCAACAGAAATCAGGCTCGCTGCAGAACACATTCTGAAAACAGGTACAGTACTCTACAAAATCCTCGCAAAACACACAGGACAACCAATCGAACAAATCGAGAAAGACTGTGATCGTGATAACTTCATGGATGCAAAACAGGCTCTCAAATACGGATTGATAGACAAAATTATTAATAATGAGGCATAATTTATCTTCATTACTTTTTATGAAAAAATACACCATCGAATTCATCGGAACCTGCCTATTCGTACTCTGTATTATAGGGATAGTTTCTAATGCTTCAGCGCTGGTAGCTGTTCATATTGGCTTAGCTCTTACCGTCCTAGTCTATATGGGCTGAGCAACATCTGGAGGGCATTATAATCCTGCGGTAACACTCGGAGTTTTCCTCAATAAAAAAATATCGAACAGAGATATGCTCTGATATATAGTTTCCCAGCTTCTATGAGCTGTTTGCGGATACTTGATAATGACCAAATGACTCGGTATTAACATTGCAGCTGCCACTATGACAACTGATATAAAATCGTTATTTATTGCAGAATTTATATTCACATTTGCACTCGCGTCAATGGTTCTCTACACGGCCGTAAATATGGCTACAGCTGGAAATAGCTACTTTGGTGTGGCGATAGGAGGTATCGTAGCTATAGGTATAGTCGTAGTGGGTGGAGTATCTGGATGATTTTTCAATCCTGCAGTACTTCTCGGTATTGGCATGTTCGGCATCTCTGTTCAGGCAGCTATCACTATCGTCATTGCACAGATGATGGGCGCTTCTTGAGCTGCGCTTCTGTACAGATATGTAGTCAAAAAATAGTCCACCAAACACCGAAAAAAAACTGATTCGTCAAAGAATCAGTTTTTTTATGCCAAATACTTGTAATGAAGCGAAATATCTGGTATATTTTGAGTATGGATACACCCCTATTTCCTTCTCAGACAGAAAAACACAATGCTATGATTAGTTATTGTTTCCTTGCTGTTTTTATGCTCATATCGAGACAGGAGCAATTTACAGGAAAATTTGTCAGGAGTCATGCCAGATATGCCACCATACTCCATATAGCCTTTCTCATACTCATCATAGCCCTATCTCAGTCTCAGAGTTTCTCATCTGTTATCATTTATGATTTCACTTGGGTTCATGGAGTATTATTTATATTATTTTTTGTACTTTTGGCACTACTGGGAAATGGTATTTACAAGGCTCTAAGATGAGAAAAACCTCGTATATCTCTCTCAGAATTTACACTCAAACATTTTGAAAAAGAATTCACAGATGAGGTAGCTGTATCCGAGGATGAGAAAACATCAATTATCCTCTCTCATATACCATTTCTTGGTATCTATCTCGCTGCAAAATACGGCTGAAAATTGGCCCAAGGTGAAAAATTTGGAACTTGGTTCTGTATTGCAGCAGTTATAGCTGCTTTAATTGATCCGAGCCTCACCCTCCTCATCACGATGATTCTCGCAGCGATGTTTTGGATTGTCTATCAGGCTGTCTGAAGCGCAAGTACTTCCACGATTCATCTCATAGGAAATAGGCTCTGGGGATGAAGGGACGCACATATTTACATCAAGAGCCTCTCTCTCTATACACGAGAACTATTCAAACAGAATCAAAAAATGCCCTCTTGGGTCGAAATAGAAGAAAAAACGAGTAATACTTATACTGAATACAGAACAGGAGTAAATCCGCTCATGTATATACCAATCCTCAATGTAGTTCTCACGAGAAAAGTATGGAAAAATACCGACACAAGGATGCACGCTATTCAATGAATCACAATTACTGTGCTATTTATTTACGGCATATTCTGGGGTGGTAATGCCATCACAGTCCTGAGTGCTCTTGCGGGATTCTGGTGATACATACAATCTAGCTACAACAAGGATTGTAATATCCCCTTTATCCGAGAGGGGGCAGATATAAGTAGAGAACTAGCCCAGTTATGGAAAAAAAGAAGTAAGCCTGAACAAGTACATCTCACAACAAATAAATAAAAATCTATGCACAAACTCGCACGCACAATACTCGAATCCTATCTCTTTGAGAAGAAGGTACTCACTCCTGCTGACATTGAGAAGATTGAAAAACTCCCCAAAGAAAAGTCCCCTATCTTCATTACTATAAGCGATGGAGATATGATTGTCGCCAGCTCTGGAAGAATCTATCCCAAACATGATACAATCGTAGAAGAGCTCATAGAAAATACTACACTCCTCACGGAAGATGCGCGATTCCAACCCTACAAAGATAATCCAGAAAAAACTCGCAAACTACACTACCGTGTTGATGTATTTCATGATGAAGACCGAAGAATTCTCCACCACCCTGATGAGCTCGTATCAGCAAGTGAAGGTATGATCTTGCTCTGCCAGAAACAAGAAAAAGTTGGTATCATACTCCCCCACATGTTTAGTGCGCCTCTCTCTGGAGAAGAAGTCTACCATCATCTGATCAAAAAAATAAACCTCGATACAGCACACCTCGGAAAATGAGATGTCATTCTGTATGGAGTAAAAACAGAAATTTTTGAAGACGAAAAGTAAAAGAGAGACACAAATTCTGTTGCATTTTGTTTTTTGCTTTTATAATCACCGTACAAATGTATGGGTGTGTAGCTCAGTTGGTTAGAGCGCGTCTCTGATAAGGACGAGGTCCCTGGTTCAAATCCAGGCACACCCACCATTTTTGTTTATATGTCGGGAAGTGGCGCAATTGGCTAGCGCACTGCGTTTGGGACGCAGGGGTTGCAAGTTCGAGTCTTGTCTTCCCGACCATATACACGGCCCCATCGTCTAACGGTTAGGACAGCTGGTTTTCATCCAGTAAACCGGAGTTCGACTCTCCGTGGGGTCACCAAATACAGATAAAGGAGCCAAGGTAGGCTCTTTTTTGTTGGAGAGGTCGCATAGTGGTCTAGTGCGCACGCTTGGAAAGCGTGTGTGCCGCAAGGCACCGAGGGTTCGAATCCCTTCCTCTCCGCCATTCGACTCCTCACTTCATTCGTCGCTCATGGTCTTCGACCAATGGATGATGAAGTATGAATGAGGATAACTAGAGTCGAATGTCCTGAGCTTGTCGAAGGGCAAATATTAAATCATTAAAAAACAGTCCTCCTTGGACTGTTTTTTTTAATTAAAGAATTTTTTATTCTGAGAAATTCTTCTCCGCCTGAACCCAGTCAACGACATTCCAAAATGCAGCAATATAGTCAGCTCTTTTATTTTGATGTTTGAGGTAGTACGCATGTTCCCAGACATCGATACCTACGATAGGCTTTTCTCCGTCTGAGAGTGGTGTATTCTGGCCAGCAGTCTGACGGAGAGCGAGTTTACCATCCTGGTCTCTGACGAGCCATGCCCATCCTGAACCAAACACCGTGAGAGCCTTCGTGCCAAATTGATCCCTAAACTCGTCAAAGCTCCCAAAAGTGTCCTGAATAGCTGTAGAAAGTTTGCCAGTTGCTAGAACACGATTAAGTGGATTTGGCGTAAGAATTGTCCAAAAAAATGAATGATTCAGATGTCCTCAGAGGTTATTGATCACTCCTTGTTTTTTATCAGCAGACACCTCATCGAGATGTTGTATGAGCTCTTCTGAAGTGTATTTCGTGAGGAGATCAGTTCATTCGAGGAGTTTAGTATAATTGGTGATGTAGGTCTGGTGATGACGACTATGGTGAATCTCCATAGTGAGAGCATCGATGTGTGGTTCGAGAGCATCATAAGCATATGCGAGCTCTGGAAGTGAATGTGTAATCATAAATTTAAATAAAGTAATAAATATTATCAGGGTTTATGAGAGTATCATGTTTATCAAAATGCACACCCTCTACATCCAGTATAGAGCGTTTTTCAGAAATTCAAAAAGCGTAGCCTCCAATCGTTCCATCAGTTTTGATAACGCGGTGACACGGGACTTCGGGCGCATCAGGATTCCTCGTTAATGCTTGTCCAATAGCCTGCGCACTTCTGCACCCTATGAAGTCTCAGAGAATCTTGTAAGTAGTCACCTTGCCTCTCGGGATGAGAAGAAGTGCATCATACACTTTTTGCTGAAATGGCGTTATCATGTTATTTTCCTCGCGGCATCCCATAGAAATCTAGACCTTTCTGATCTACCATAGACTTGGTGTGGAAATTTTTCTTTTTTCCTTTTTTGAAGAATCCTCGCTCATCCACTATCCCCGCTTCGAGAAGAGTAGGAAAGCTTTTTGAGATGAGTTTTTTCTTGGGCCAGTTTTGCTTATTTTCGAGATAATGTTTTCTTTTTTTGTATGATTGATTACTTCGTGTCTGGCCATTTTCACTTCACATAAAAACCTGAAATGTTGTTTTCTTAACATTTTTAGAGAGACGACGAGCTTTTGCTTGAGCCTTTACAACTGATCATTTGAGTCCGTGTTTATTTGCCATATGCTGATATGGTACGAAAACGAAAAAAAAATCAATCAAAAAAGCCAAGGGAGAAACTATCTTCTCATCTCAAGGATACGCCTTGTAATGGCAAAAACATCTGCACGAGTAGCTATTTTTGAAATAGGAAAATCAAAATTCGTATCCACAAGTCCGAGGCTAAAAGTAGTACCAATAACATCGGTCTGCCAGGGCTCAAATTCACCACCACTATATTGTTGAATTTTTATATTTGAAGCTCTGAGAAGCATACTCACAGCCTCTACCAGGGTAAGTGTTTCCTCAGGCTTAAAATAATTAGTACCATCTTGTGTGACAATTCAGCGCTCGAGAGCATACTCTGCAATTCAACAAATTCATATGTTTGATGTAGAAATATCTAGAAAAATTCAACGACATGTATAAGAGTTGGGGATGTATTGATTAGCAAGCCTCAGGGCAAAAGTGGCACCTTCTTTTCTCAGTAAAGGTTCCTGAAGGTTGGAATTTATTTTTTTAATATACCCCTGTTTCTGCAGGTAAGCCTCATCCGATAAATGAACTAAAGTATCATTCGGAACAAAAGTCTGCACATCATGCTTGCCTGATAGGGAAAAAAAGGCCTGTTTTTCTTTTATGATAGACTCTTTCTCGCTTAGAATCTCTAGATATCGTACAGCATTGATAATATAGTTACCTGTATCATTTATAACAAGGCTTTCTTTTAATGTATCATAGACTATATCGGGTGCGACATATCAAAACTGATTGAATCAAAGAGCCACAATACCTGCGACCATAGGTGCAGAAAAAGATGTACCACTATCTGTATAATAATCAACACCATACTCTTTATTAAAAACTGCAACAGAAGTAGAAAATATGTTTTCCCCTGGGGCAAAAATGGAAACACATGAACCATAATTAGACCATCGTGCAGGAACTCCAGACTGAGTAAGTGAACCAACCCCTATAGAATATTTTTTATTTCAGCCATTATTGCAAACTGGAGAAAGTGGATTTATAGTAGTATTGATTCAGCTATTTCTCAGAGAAAGAACATCCCCATTACCTGAGGCTATAATGACAACTACACCACTCTCATACGCCATTCTCATGATATCATCATATTCTTTGGTATAAACAAACTGAGTCTGCCCGAGACTCAGATTAATTATGTTAGCTTTCTTATTTATAGCATAATACATGGCATTTACGATGCTACTCGTTTTTGCATTTCAGTTAAAATCAAATACCCGTAAGGGCATAATCTCAACATTTTTAGCTATTCCTGCAATTCATAATCCATTATTTGCAGTCGCTCAGATGATACCAGCAACCATGGTTCCATGTTTTCCTGTAGGTAAATTATCAGGAATCTCATCTCATGCGAAATTTTTTATCTTATTTGAGCCATAACTAGCTCATTTTTCAACCCAGATATTATCAGTAAGATCTGGATGATTTATATTGATGCCGTCATCTATAACAGCGACTACTACTTTATTTTTTTTACTTATCTTATCCCATGCCTCTGGAATATCGAGGGCATCTAGATAATATTGGAGATGATAAAAAGTATCGTTGGTGACAGCTGTCTTTTTGTATAATCACATTTTTTCAACAGTCTCATACAGTGGTTGATTGTTATTATGAGAATCATTTTTGTTAATTCATGTATCTACAGGACTATTTACGACAGCTAAAGGGGCCTCAATTTCTTCATAATTAGGACTTGGCTCTGACACTTCCTGCTGGTATTGATTCAGAGGTTGGTTAGGCAATATTGTCCGGCTATTCTCAGCATCTTCAGTAAGAGAAGGTGGGACGAGATTTAGCTGCTCTCATCTCTTTTCCAAAGAAATCGCCACGAGAACATACAAAATATTCCCTAGAAAAAGGAAAAGAAAGAGGATGAAGAGAAATTTTCTCATGCTCTTTGAGTTTACCCTTCTTTTAGCCTTGAGTCAACTTTCTGGTGAGGATTTCAGTAAATATTTTAGGATTTCCCTGTCCTTTGCTTTCTTTCATACAATTTCCCACGAAATAGCCAAAAAGATTGACCTTTCCTGCCCTATATTCAGCGATTTGCGCAGGACTCGCTGCGAGGACTGCGTCGACGATAGCCTCCATAGCACTCGTATCATTGACTTGTCGGAGTCCTTTTGAGTCAACTATTTCGTCTGGATTCCCGCCTACATTCAGGAGTATCCTGACCACTTCTCCTGCATTTGTAGAGGATATCTCATCATTTTGAAGCATATTGACGACCTTTGCGAGAGCTTCTGGAGTGATCTTGAGGGCTGAGAAATCTATCTCTTCATCGCCTTTTTTGAGGATTCCGAGAATAACCGTGAGGATGAGAGAAGCAGATTTTTTTGGTTCATTGGTTAATGCGACAGTTTTCTCATAAAAATCCGACATAGCTCGCTCAGAGCTGAGGATTCGTGCATCATCAGGGAGGAGTTTCCATTCATTCAAATATTTCTGACGACGATCTATCGGCAATTCTGCAATTTTTCGTTCGTCGATGTATTCCTGTGTGATGACGAGAGGTGGTAGGTCTGGCTCTGGGAAATAGCGGTAATCCATGGCATCTTCCTTTGACCGAAGGGAGTGACTCTCCCCTACATCATCATCCCAACCACGCGTTTCCTGGTCGAGTGTACCATTGTCATCATAAATTTCTGTCTGTCGTTTCACTTCTGCATCGATAGCACGACCGATTTGTTGAAATGAGTTGAGATTCTTGAGCTCCACTCTGTTTCGGAGCTCATGACTCCCCTCTGGACGGAGTGAAATATTCACATCACAGCGGAGTTGCCCCTTTTCCATATCAGCATCAGATGCTCCGACGAATCGCATGATCTTTTGAAGCTCTTTCAAATAATCCAGAACATCTTCTTTTGAGCGAAAATCTGGCTCTGTCACTATCTCCATGAGTGGACTTCCTGCACGATTAAAATCTATGAGAGACTTCGTCACAGAGTGTTTCGAACCACCAGCATCCGCCTCAATATGGATACGACGGATATTGAATCGTTTCAGCTCATCCCCAACAAATGCATCGAGATGACCATGCTCAGAGAGAGGATGAAAAAGCTGGGTAATCTGATATCCCATCGGGAGGTCAGGGTAGAAATAGCTCTTTCGGTCAAACTGAGAAAATGTATTTACCGTCATGCGGAGTCCATGCGATGCACGAACTGCGAGATCAACCACACCTTCTGAGAGTATCGGAAGTGCTCCTGGAAGGCCAAAAGAAACAGGTCAGATATTGATGTTTGGATCACGCTCAAGAGCGACAGCATTTGGCTCACCTCCAAACATCTTGGTAATAGAACCAACTCGGACATGGGTCTCAAGACCGATAACTATTTCATATTTCATATGTGCTAAATTGTAGGGATTTTTTTGATATGACAAATAGGGTAATTTGACAAATATAAATAATAAATATAGTAAATATATTATGGGAAACGAGGTAACAATTATGGTATGAGAAAAATCCTGTGGCGGATGATGTTCTTCATGTTTCGCCTCTCAAACAAACTCACTTAATAGCTGAGAACTTGACCCAGTTCAAATGTGACCTCGACTAAACGGGGTAATTCCTTTTATTCCTGAAGATTCTCAAGTAATCCTGGATTTAACTTCGTGAGTAAGTAGCAACATAATCGAAACTCTAGCTCTATCTGAGCTACCAAATCGAGTAACGAGATTTATGTGACCGCCTCCTTCCAGAGATTGCAGAGAGTTACATCAAATTCTAGAAAGAATTGCACCAAATGCTCGCTATATTACCTTTTTTACTGAAAATAATATGCATTTTCAGGCAGGGAGCTATTCACAATTTCTAGAAAACATATTTGCGGCTTTAGAAATGATAATAGAAAATGGACATCCTGCGGAACATTTTTATTCTTGATTAAGTTTTAACAACCAACCATCTTGAGAATGGTGAAAAATGAAGAACATGACAGATAATATATGGCGACAATTAATACAGTGAGATGACAGAGATAATGAAAATTGATTTAGTCAAAAAATTAGATCAATCCGTGAAAAATTTGAAGTAGCAACATGATGAATACCCTTGAGTGAAGATACAAATAAGCTAAAATGAGATAGTCTCATAGATGATGACGAAATGTATGGTTATGTTGGACAATTTGAAATCGGAGGAAAAAATATAGCAATTCAACTAACGCACAATATCCAGAATCAAAGAGAAAAAGATGAAAAAATTATATGGTTATCCGCACTATTGGAGAATCCAGAGTACCCTCAACCAATATCGATACATTTTTTATGAGAACGGGTTTGTCTATTCCATGAACAGTGATTAATTTGAATCAATGAATTATGGAC
>JBFZBA010000063.1:0-7599 GCA_041308705.1 Candidatus Altimarinota bacterium | reverse complement strand
ACCAGCTTCTTTCAGGCGCTTCGTCGCAGTAGATTCGTAGGGAGCGATGTAATTCTCGAGCATCTTACTCGAAGCAGTCGTTGGGACGCCTGTTTCACTGTAGACATCCTTGATAGCCACAGGGAGTCCTGCAAGAGGACCTTCACTTGCCTCGGGTTGAGTCGGAGTGCGATAGTTATATGCCTGAAGCTCTGGATCGAGTTCTGTCGTGACATGGTCGAAGTGTTCCCAGATTTGAGCCTGAGTCAGAGTGCCATCTTTGAGGGCAGCGAGCATTTCGAGGAGGGAAGCGGTGGAGAGGTTCATAATACGAGATACAAAGGACAAAGTACAAAATGGAGGATTTCCCCTTTCTGAATACAGGAAGTATAGGAAAATTTTATAAATGTAAAAAGTATCAGTTCCGTCATTCCGGACGATGTTTCTCATTGACGAAGTCAGGGGAAATATCGAGCCAGAATCCAGGTGAATAATAAAAATCCCTAAAAGTATAGAGGGAACGCTTTGCGTAGTTTATTTACCTGGATCCCCGTGTCTTCGTTCGTCCCTGCTTCGCAATGAACTCACTTGCACGAGGATGACGCTAAAAGTGCCAATGTCTAAAAGCAGTAAAAAGGAGATATAGTCCGTACTTTCCTGCACACAATTATGGTTCATACAGGATAATAAAATCATATATTTATAGAAAAAACTATTGCAATTTTATAGATAAAAATATACTAAACTTATAACGGTTATTTACCTATTTAATAAGTTAATTCTCTGATATGGATTTTGATAAAATTGTTCAAAGAATGAAGAAAAAATGACAAAAGCTGTGGTCACTTGCTGATATAGAAGGCTACGGTGAAGCAGATGGAGGAAATGTGAAAAAGGGGACAGCATACAAGCTCGTTCATCGTCTCGTCTCGACCGGGATTCTTGTCTCGATTCGTAAGGGGATGTATCTCTGGAATGTGGGGGAGAAATTGGATCCGGAGGATTTCTACTGGCCTATCCTCAAAAAAGTTATCGCCGAGAATTATCTCGGGCAGGGGATTATCATCGGTTCAAAGGCTCTCGCTTTCTGACTGCGGGATTATTCTCTCCCAGAGACTCTGCAGGTAGTCGTGCCAAAGGACGCAGGAAAGCTCGCCCTCCTCGGAGACTATCGTCTCGTGGCACAGGTCGTCCGAGCATGAAAAAAATCCCTCTACCCGCTCGTCAGGAAATACAGCACCCGCATCACGATAGAATGAGTCCAATTCATGGTGACAGCTCCAGAACATGCTCTCCTGGAGGCACTGACGACTCGTATAGGGGTGGATGTGAATGATACAGCTATCATAGAGCGTTGGCTTCGCAAAAATGCTTCTAGCCTCCGAGAAGAGGTCTTTGCCGAGTTTATACCACATCGCTACATCTCAGCCACCAATCGCCTCAAATACCTCGCTTCAGATATCGAGATAACGCCTCTCTATGAGATGATGGTGAGACTCATCGATAATCAGGGGAAGGGCTGTCATCTGAGTCGTGCGGCGCTCTCGGGATACAAACCATTGAAAAGAAATACTTAAATAAGTACAAAGGACAAAATACAAAGTACAAAATGGAGGATTTGAATATAATAACCCAAACTTTAAACTTTCTTACATGGAAATCGAAACAAAAATATTTGATATCAAAAAAGTCCGCAAGGTTCTTGAGAAAAAGGATATACAGCCGAAGAGGATCTGTGATATAACGGATTTCTTTTTCCGTATTGGGGATTTCTCAGCAGATAACTGGAAATATACACTTCCAAAGGGGAAACAGTCTGGACTCCTCATGCTCGGAAATATTTCCGTAGAGATTCCTGATACAGAGCTGCTCATGCAGATACGAGACTTCGCTGAGAGGGGGTTTGCTCGTGGGTCAAAGATTCGTCTCAGAAGTGTCGATGGCGTCCCATACATCACAATAAAATGACCAAAGAAGACACAAAAAGGTATCAAATCACGAGAAGAGATAGAGACTCGAGTTGGTTCACTCTCAGATATGATGCAGATACTCCTGACCTCATGAGTCACACTCGATAAAGCTCTCGGGAGAATTCGTGAGATATATCACCTTCCAGGATATAAAAATGTAGAGCTCGTGATAGATTCGTTTCAATCAGCACACGGTATCCTCGAATACGCAGAGATAGAGTGTAGCTCGGAAGAAGAGCTCGCTACTGTGCTCCAGAAAGTCTTCAAAATGGATATAGCCGATATGTCCGACGAGGGCATCACGGGGCTTCACGACAAAAAAATGGAGAAATCAGTTTCTCGCAGGATTGAGGCTCTGGAGGAGTTTTTAGAGGACTAGAAAGTGTCTCGTACTAACTTGTATCGTCATCCTCGGGCGAGTGAGTGAAAGCGGAGCGTCGCGAATGAAGACCCGGGGATCCAGGTGAATTATATTCTCCCTTCCTTGGAGGTATTGAACACTAACGCGTAGTTATATTCTCCTGGATTCCGTGTCGTGCTCTTACCCGCCTACGGCATGATAAGAGCGTGCACGGAATGACGGAAACAATATTTATCACCTAAATAACAGGCTGAAAGAAGTCTCCTTCGATTTTGAGATTCTCCATAGTTTTCATGGTATCTGCATCGCTTCCAAATATTTTTTCTTCCACATATTTTCGAGGACGAGCGTAGACCTTTCGTGAGAGATTCCATATTTCCTGCGAATAGTCGTAGGGGAGTTTTGGCACATTCATCGTCCGCGCTGAAAATGCTTCTGTGTTTTCGCCATCCACATTCATCTTGAGGTACATCTCCCGTACACCGAGGTTCATGATATCCGGAACGCTAAAGACAGGTTCGTATTCTTTTGCAAGTATACCAGCGTCTTCAGCTCCGACACGAAAAGAGATGATATTGGCGACATTACCGAATATCGTACGCCTGAGACTCGGACTGAGCTGATCCATGTATTGATGAGCGACAGTGATATTGAGCTTGTATTTACGGACTTCTGACAGGATATTTTCAAATGTATCAGTCGCGAAGTTCTGGAACTCATCTATGTAGACTGAAAATGGTACACGGTCTTCTTCTCGCTTCTCCGCACGCATCATGGCGACCTGGTAGATACGGGTGATCATCATGGCTCCTATGAGGTTGGCATTTGATTCGCCGAGCTGACCTTTTGAGAGCTTCACGAGGAGGATTTTCCGATTATCCATGATATCGGCGAGGTTCATCTTGTTATTCGTCTGACAGACGATATTACGGATCATAGGGGAGCTGACGAATTGAGCTACTTTATTGAGAATTGGCATGATAGCCTCACTATCGAATTTCTCACTCCATGCTGCGAATTCATTGGTCCAGAAGTTTTTGACTGTCTGGTCATTGAGCTGCTTGATGATAGACTGGCGATAGTCACGGTCGGTGAGGAGCTTGATGATAGAGAGGACAGTCGCACCTCAGACCTCGAGTAATGCGAGGACACAGAAGCGCATCACATGCTCGAGTCGTGCATTCCATGCCTGTCCGAAGAGTTTTTTGAATATTTCGAGAAATGAATTGGTGAATTCTTGTCTGTATTCTTCAGGCACTTCCTCCAGAGGGTTAAATCCTACAGGGAAATTGAGATCTGTGGGGTCAAAGAGGACGACATCTTTTTTTCGCTCTTCAGGTATGTACTTCAGGATATTGTCCACGAGGTCACCATGGGGATCGAGGAGAGCAAATCATCGACCATTGATGATGTCAGAATACCCGAGGAGTTCGAGGAGTTTTGATTTACCAGAACCAGATTTACCGACCATGTAGAGGTGACGAGCCTTGTCAGCACTCTTGAGACCAAAGGGGATTTTTTGACTTCTGTAATTGGTGATACCAAATTTTACGAGTTCTTTTGCTGGAGTGTTTTCTGAGGTAGGGAGACCGAGAGGTGGTCGAGCTTTTCTCGAGAGGATACGCAGGATATGAGGAACCTTGTCCTTCAATTGTGGGAAATGCCAGAGTGTAGCTATCTCTTCAGAAGTGAGGAGATATTTTCTTTTTCCTAGTGCAGGTGCGAGGATGTTTTTTGCATCACCTTCGTGCATAGGTGTCACATCAAATACTATCTGATTCTCATGATTTTCGAGGTCGTAGAGATTCTTCAGAAGTGCGAGCATCTTCGCTCTTGCGAGGGCTTGAGAGCTCGACTGTATGTAGCAGGTGAGTTTTGAATAGTAGAGATTTGCGTGGTTTTTGTGCTCGTATTTATGCTCAGCATCATGACTACGGATATTTACTTTTGTATCCAGATATCTGCGTTTCACATTGACAGAATTTTTCACCATATGCCACTTGTGCTGGATCTTGCGAGTGAAGTTCCATATGGTATTATGAGTGTGAGCTGGCATGAGGGCTATCTGAAATGTGCACTTATCCATGAGATCGAGATCACTCGTTTGCGACAGAATCTTCTTGAGTACGCTATCCCCACCATCGAGATAGGTCTGAATTGGGAAGAAATCATGCTCACGCATACCAATTGATGCTTTGACAGAATTTTCTGGATCAAATTTCATCGGGCTTTTCACCTCCTCTATCTCAATATCCTGAAATGTAGAATACAGCTGATTCTCTATGATAGACTTCTCATCATGAGTCACTTGCAGACTAAAAAAGAGTTTTCGTCCAATAATATGGAAATCCATGCTAAAAACTGAGTGTCCGAGGGTCGGATGGAGTGCTTCGAGCATCTCGGCGACTTCTTTTGGTCCACCGGAAAAATCCGAAGGAATACGGATAATCAGTGTAATATCGGGATTGTGGTGGTGTCAGTGTCCGTGAGACATGCCTCAATTATAAATAAATTTTATGAATCTCAAGCGATTTAATACACTAATTTGCGATAACACTCTTCACAGACTACTCGCTCAATTCTTTCTGGAGCGTATGTTGTTATAATGTTTTTGCTACAATCAGCACACGCTCTTTCATTGAGTTTCCGAGGATTCCTAAGGGGCATTCTCTCTTTATGCCTCTGGTCGGGGTGTTTAGTGGGAATAGGTAGAGAATTCTCTATGTAGAAAACGAGTTCTTGTCGAATGATCTTAAAAGGCTTGCTAGTAGATTCACACTGCAGTATACCGTTGAGTAATTCATCAATATTTTTCTGAGCAATATCAAATCATACCTTTGTCTCATCATACTGAGCTATTGGTAGGGGAATGTAGTAACTCCCATGATACGACGAAGTCTCTTCTTCTCATTTCCATTTCCATCATTTTTCTTGTATTTCTTCTCGTTTTGTTGGGAAATATTCGTTTGCCACCGTTTCATCATAGCCAAAAGGAGACAGTTCATGAGGAAAGAATTCTCACCATTCTCCGGTTGCAGACATGTGGGCAATAATCTTTCAGCAGAGAGTTTCGTATTCGTGAATTGAGTAGGGTGTGTTGAGGATGCAGTGGTGTTGCTTTCCATTAAGACTAGAACAGCCAAAGCAGTCATTTATAGAAACTGAATCTGTGCAGTACAGGAGGTCTTGGCAATTGTTCATACAGCTCAGGCAAAATCGTACCATTCTACCTCAATTTCCGACGAGCTGATTTTCGTAGCATAATTCTGCAGGAAGACCCCACGCGTAGTGATCCTGGCAATTTGTTGCTTTATGTAACCATGTACAGTTTTTGCAGTCCTCTAGATGGGTGCAGTCAAAGCAGTTGTAACTATTTTTGGAATTGAGCAGGTAATCACCTGTGACCTGTTCATTTTGTACCCCATGAAGTACCTTTTTTGGTACTGACAGTGAAATTTTCTGGAAGTATTTTTGAATGTCTGCTAATTTTTCAGGACTGTTTAGAATTGCTTCATAAGCTTCTGTGGAAACTGGCTTATTCAAGACATGATAATCCTTATGTACAAGACCAGAACACCCTATGCAGTTATTACATTCTTGGCAGTCCTCACAGAGATAGAGGTCACGAGACCCAAAACAAGAAGACGAATACATAATATTGTAACAATTCTTACAATCTATAGAACTATAGCAATTTTCAGAATCAAAAACAAAACAACTATCTATGACTTTTTTGTTTCTCTGAAGATATGTACAATAATAACAATGTTCATTACTGTTTGCAGCAGTAATGAGATAGCAATCTTTGTTGTAAGAAGAAAGATGGCTATATTCGCTATTTTCATTCGGGGCCTGATGAAAAAGGTTCATCTTTGGTGTTCTCAGAAATAATTCTCAAAATTGCTCAAAGAATGGTTTTTCAAAATCAAAATTTACACCATATTCTATCGGAGACCAATCATCACTACGCCACATATTTTGATCGTAAACGGTATATGCCTTGTCTGGTGAGTAAATGGAAATTATCTGATTTCATGTTTTATCGCATTTTCTATGGTAAAACTTTCTCTCATTTCTAAATACAAGTCTTCTTCTCTGTCGCTCATCTGCGCACAATGTCGGACTGGGTATGAGATATTTCTGCCCAGCAAAAACAGGAGAAATCTTCTCATAAAATTCCAGATCTTTATCCGTCACAAAAAACTCCTGACCACTGAGTCTGCAGATTTTCTTTTCGATGATTTTTTCGTTTGGAGGGATGAAGGACATATATAGAAATTAGTAAACAAGTTTTCTATAACACTCTTCACAAACTACTTTTTCGAGACTTTCCGGAGCGTATGTTGTTATAATGTCTTTGTCACACTCAGCACACTCTCCATTAAAAAGCCTTCGTTGATTGCACTGGAGAAATCTCTCATGATGGCGTTCATCTGGATGTTTTCGAGGCAGAGGAATGCTATTTTCTATATAAAATGCTAGTTCCTGCTTGATTATTTTAAACGGCTTTCCTGATATTTTACAGAGGAGAATTCATGAGAGTACCTCGTCGATATTTTTCTGAGCTATTGAATATCCCACAACTTTTTCATCATATTCACTGATATCTCTAACTTCATAATATGTGCCATGATATGAAGAAGTTTCTTCTTCTCATTTCCACTTCCATCACTTTTCCGATGCGTCTTCTTTTTTTATAGGGAAATATTCTTGAGCCATTGTCTCATCGTATCAAAAAGGACTAATCTCTATTGGGAAAAATTCTCCCCACTCTCCAATTGCTAACATATGTTCGGAAATTTTTCGTGTGAGCGTTTCATATTCTTGTCTCGAGTATGTAGTATTGAATATACAATTATTTCATTTCTTGAGTCCGATACAACCGAAACTGTCGCTGATATTTTGCGAGTAGAGAGTATAGAGCGAGAGGGCACAATGCTCAGATCCTATAGCCGCAAAAATATTTGAGCTTTTCCCGACTCAGAGACATTCGCAGAGAAATTCTGAATCAATATTATTTCATATGGTGTCGTAGGATGATTTTCAGAACTTTATTCCATCGTTAAACTTGCAATCAACAGAGTTGGTTGAGCTGTATGTCATAAAACAATTCGAACAGTTATTGAGGAAATCCCCAATACAACCATCGGATCCGCTATTGGTAAAATTTTTCTCTAAAATTGAACGAGAGAGAAATTGGGTGTGGATATTTTCGGGGTTATATTGTTTGAGATATTTTTTTATCTCTGCATCGTAGGTGTCTTTTGAGACTGATTTATTGAATATGAG
>JBFZBA010000062.1:0-14757 GCA_041308705.1 Candidatus Altimarinota bacterium | reverse complement strand
AAGCGCCATCGAATCTGGTCCACCAGAGCAGGCTACCAGCACCTTTTTCTTATCTAAATACTTGAGATTTGGAGCGATTTTTTCCAGAAGTGTGATTTTTTCTCTCTTTGGCATGGCGATATTGTATCGATATTTTTGCAAAGCGAAGAGGAATAGGGTAGACTGTCTCTATGACCGAGGTGACACAAAACATCGAAAAGCTGACACAAATCCTCAAACAAGAGAAGACTGGTACAAGTGCATACTTCCCAGAGTTTCATCATATTCTCGATGAGATACGGCTTTCTCTCGACAAACAAGACTCAGATGGAGCCCTCACCGCCATCATTAAATGAGCACTCCAGCTCCGATCCTCTGATATACATCTCGAGCTTCAGGAAGTCGATGCGCAGATTCGTTTTCGTATTGATGGTGATCTAGCGACTGTTGGGACACTTCAAGCAAAAGAACATGCCCTCATCGTCGAGAGAATGAAATACCGATCAAATCTCAAGCTCAATATCCACGATGTTCCACAGGATGGAAAATTCCGATTTGGAAAAGAATGACACGATGCACAGATAGATATCCGTGTTTCTGTGATGCCGACTCGTTACGGTGAGAGTATTGTCTGCCGTGTACTGGATTCTTCATCAAATGTTATCAATTTCGACGGACTCGGAATCATAGGTCCTCAAAAAGAAATCATCCTCCAGGCGCTCAAAAAGAAACAGGGAATGATACTCGTCACGGGTCCTACTGGTTCTGGTAAGACTACCACGCTCTATACCATGATTGATACACTCAAACAGCCCGAAGACAAGATTATTACCCTCGAAGATCCCATAGAATATCAGATACCAGGAATCCTCCAATCAGAGATAAATGAGAGAGCGGGCTATACTTTCGCCATGGGCGTTCGTTCCATTCTTCGTCACGATCCCGATATTATTATGATAGGGGAAATACGAGACCTCGATACCGCAAATACTGCTGTTCAGGCAGCTCTCACAGGACATCTCGTGCTCTCCACACTCCATACGAAGAGCGCATTTGAGACACTGGAACGACTCGAAAATATGGGGGTGAGTCCATTTGATGTAGCAGCATCGCTCGATGTCATCATATCACAGCGACTTGTGCGTCGAGTGTGTCGTCATTGTGCAGCGAGAGAAACTATTGCCACACTTCCCGGAGATGAGAAACTCCTCGCTCGCTATGGTGCCACCGAATCTCTCGCACAGCGTGGTGCCGGATGCGATGAATGTGGTCATACGGGCTATAGCGGACGAATGGGAATCTACGAAGTATTTCAGGTGACTGATGAAGTGCGCGAGGCTATCCGCACAGGAAAGAATGATACAGATATAAAAAATATCGCACTCAAGTGAGGATTCCTCTCTATCCTGGATGACGCAAGAGCAAAAGTCTTACTCGGTATGACAACGCAAGAGGAATGTGAGAAAAATGGTATTCTCTAGGAAACGCGGAAAAACTTCGTCTGACCGTGTCACTGTACTTTTTCGTCTCGGTCACTTACTCAATAGTAAGTTCTCTTCATCTCAAAAGCTTGTTCCTGGTGACTCGGAATGCCATCCGAGGCATTCCTCCTGTTTTTGCACGCTTCCTAAATTTTCGTACTTCCACAGACATAGTTTATAAAATATTATTTTTCTTATTTTTATTTTTTGTCATCTAGATTACTTCGTCTATATCCTTGAAAAGGCTTAAAGATGAGTATCTTTTAGGTATTATTTTCTACTCATTTCTCCGTATGGCTGAGCCCAAAAAAAAGACAGCGACCAAAAAGACAGCGACTAGTTCAAAAAAAGCAGCTCCGAAAAAGTCTACAGCAAAGAAAACAACAACAGCTGCCAAAAAAACTACCGTTGCTCCTGCGACAAAAACTGTCGCAAAGCCTACAGTAAAAAAGGTATCACCAGCAAAAAAGACACCTGTTAAATCTCCTGCCAAGGTCGCTCCATCATCCTTCACAAAAGAGCTCATACCGGATTCATCATCGAGCGGAAAGAATATCACGGATATGAGTATATTTGCGACAATCCTCGCTGTTTTCGTCGTTGCTCTCGTCGTCCTCGGAGGATATATATATTCTCGACAGGCTCGCATGATGGATAATGTGCCTACTTTGGATCCAGTTGTGAGTGAGCCTCAGAAAATCAATATCTCCTCAGCAGTCACCCTCACCCCAGAGGTCATGTCTGCTCTCGAGAGTCTCGTCTCACAGGTGGCAATTGCTCCAGAAGAAGTGCTACTTGATGTGAGAAAAATTGAAGATGTTGCCATTGCACAATCTGAATCTCCTGATTTCTTCCGTGATGTACAGTTATGAGATTTTGTCTTCGAATTCAAGAGCACGAGTGTCCTCTTCCGACCTGCTACAAAACAAATTATCAATACTGGTATTCTGCCAAAGGAGCCGAAATAGGATTACCATTGATTTATAAAGAGCCCTCAGTGAGGGCTCTTTATTTTTTTCTAAACAAAATAAACACTATACAAAAAGTGATGACGAGTAGTCCAGTTATGAGAGCACTCGCGGGGATATCCCAATAGTATGACCCAATAATACCAAAAAGTGTACCTAATAGACTTATTACTTCCGCAGTGTAGAGGGTATTTCTGAAATTATTAGTTATTTGTCATGCGATCAAGAGTGGTACTATGAGTAGTGTACTTGTGAGGAGTAATCAGACTATAGTTAGACTCGCAGTGATGCCTCCACCTATGAGTATGGCTAGAAAAATATTAATACTGGACACATGAAGGCCTGATACTTTTGCACTTTTTTCATCTATGAGTACCTGCCAGAAATATCTCCAAAAAATCACAACTGATACCAATATGACACTACATACACTCATGAGAAGTATAAGATCAGTTTTGGTGATGAGGGTCACGCTTCAGAAGAGGTATTTATGGAGGTTACTACTGAAGCCATGAGAAATAGACAGCAGATAGATAGCAATAGCGAGGTTTGCAGAGAAAAAAAGTGATAGAACAGTATCCGTAGAGAGTCTCTTGTAGTGTCTGAAATATTCTACAATAACGCTCGATATGGTAGTATAAAACAGAGCAGTAAAAAGGGGAGTAATGCCTAACCATATACCGAGTGCTACTCCGGTGAGTGCACTATGCGATATCACATCGGCCTGCATAACAGATTTTCTCATGAGCAAGACAGAGCCTATGAGGGGACATATGAGAGCTACTCCGATACCGGCGAGTATAGATCTCTGCATGAAATCATAATCAAGAAAAGAAAACATATTGAATTATTTGGAGGAAATAAATGTTATCTTTTTTTGGGTAAATTTCGCCTGCATTATTGTTTCTTCTTCTGGTGTGAGAGCTTTAGTGAGATAGATAACATGGTCTCAAAAAGTATATTGTCTATCTATATCATGGGTAATCATGACTGTAGAGAGTCCATGAATACTATTAAAATGAGTAATCAATTCATAGAATTGTCCTTGATATGATATATCTACTCCAGCTGTTGGTTCATCGAGGAGGAGTATGCTAGGGTCCATCATGAGAGCACGGGCTATGAGAGCCCGTTGTTTCTGTCCTCATGAGAGTTCATCAATAGGTGTATTTTTTTCTCATTGGAGACCAACATGCTGGAGACAATGCTCGAGAGTGGTATAGTCACAATTACTGTCAGTTGTCTTATTTCTTTTTCGTGATTGCGAAGATACAAATTCACTCACACTTATGGGTAGAGATAGATTTTTCTCTGTTCACTCCTGTGCTATATATGCTATTTTTTGTCCATCTTTTCTGATAATTTTTCAGCTATCTGGAGTGACGAGTCATGCAATAATCTGGAGAAGAGTGGTTTTTCCTATACCATTTGATCATGCGATTATGGTGAGTTCACCCTCCTCGATATCGAGAGATACATCAGAAAGAACTCTATTGCTTCAGTAGCTATAGGAGATATTTTGGAGGGTAAAAAGTGCCATAAGAATTATTTACAACCGAGTCATTCTCTGATATAGGTGAGGTTTTGTTTCATGACTCCCACATATCCGAGAGAGGTTTCATCTTCTGATAGTGATTCGAGTGGGTGCAGGAGGTATGTTTTTGCTCCTGTTTCCGCCGCTATAGTATTGATGAGCTTCGGAGATACAAGAGGTTCACTAAATAGGGCAGTGATTTTATCTTTTTTTATGAGATCAATTATCTCTGCAATTGTTTTTGGTGAGGGCTCTTCTTCCGGTGAGATACCTGCTACAGCTATCTGTGAGAGACGGTAGTCTCGAGCGAGATATCCAAATGCTGCATGTGAAGTCACGAGCGTGCGCATGTCACATTCCTGGAGCCCCTCAACAAATGACTCATCAAGCTCATTAAGCTCTGTTTTGAGTTCAGATGAAGATGCTTCAATATTGATATCAGGGAGAGTTTCTTTGATTTTCTTTTCTATAACGTCTGCCATAGAGGCATACGCTCGTGGCGAGAGCCATATGTGCGGGTCCATACCTTCATGATGGTGTCATGCCTCATGATCACTGTGTGATTCTTCTTCATGATGCTCATCTTCTCATGCTTCGAGATTCATGACAGACTCAGTAAAATCGAGAAATCCTTTATTTTTTGAGACTCTTTCTTGTTCTAATTTTCCCGCATATTGCTCCATAGATTCCCCGAGGACTATAACGAGATCACTTTCTTCAATAATCCTCATCTGATTTGGCGTTGGTGCATAATCATGAGCTTCAGCACCTATTGGTAAGAGCTGTACGACTTGTGCCTGGTCACCTACCATCTTTTCAACAAGATGGGTAATAGGGAAAAATGATGTCACAATGACAGGTTTGTTCGTCTCTGTTTCGACTATAGCAGGTTTTTTTCATATACTACATCCAGCGAGGATGAGTGTTGAAGCAAGCAGTGAGATAAAAATGGCATTTTTCATAGATGAAAAATTAAGAAATAAAAAGTGATTAACGAAAGAGAGGGTTGCTCTGGACTAGACATTGATTGAGGGCTCTCTGTATATTTCCAACATCGAGGTCCTGTCCTATAAATATGAGTTTATTTTCAAGTTCTGTTTTTGGTTTGGTGTATTCATCGATGGTGAGTTTTTTCCCAGCTCTCTGCAGTATGTACTGTTTTCCCACACCTTCAAAAAAACAAAATCACTTGATTCTAAATACCTCTATTGGGAGAGCAAAAATAAACTGCTCCAATTTTTGCATGTCAAAGGGGATACTGCTCCGAAACAAAAATTCCGGGAAAGAACTATCGTGTGAATGCTTGTGATTATTCATTTCATGTTCTTTTTCTTCTGTCAGAATAAATGCATGTGTATCGATGAGATAGCGCATGTCGACCTTGCCGTTCGAGGTCTCAAAAATAGGCGCACGACGATTTATGGTCCTCACAAAACGAATAACATCCTCTTTTTCTCGATCACTCACGAGGTCTACCTTGTTCATCACGATGATATCTGCGAACTCGAGCTGTTCCGTTGCTGTTTGTGTATTTTGGACCACATTGGTGGTAAAATTCTCCGCATCGATCAGACATATGATGCTATCAAGACGAATTTTATCTTCGAACGTATTCATCAGAAAGCTCTGAGCGACAGGAAGAGGTTCTGACATGCCGGAAGCCTCTATGATAATATGATCGATTTTTTTATCACTGGCGAGAAGTCTCTCAACCGCTGCTAAAAAATCTCATCGCACGACACAACATATACAACCATTGCTTATCTGAATAAGCTCTTCTCGTGATTCTTCGACGAGCTCTGCATCGATTCCTTCACGACCAAACTCGTTTTCAATCACAGCAATTTTGTAGCCATGATTTCCTCGGAGTATATGATTGAGAAGAGTGGTTTTACCACTTCAGAGAAATCCAGTGATGATGGTGACGGGTATGGGGAGCATAACAAGTAAATAAAATAATTAAACGAGTGCTTCTTCGAGCTCTTTTTTGAGAGTTTTTTCGTCCATATTTTGACCGATGAGGACGAGTTTTTGTTCGGCATCAAAAGTTCAGTCTGTATTCATTTTCCAGATTCCGTAAGGATCGAGATTGGTGATATTGCCAGCCTGTGACCAGACGAGTGCTTTTTCTGGCTCAGCATCAGTCCAGATAAATCATTTGGATCGTATGACGCCTATGAGACGATTAGTTTGGATGAATTTGACGATTTTTCTATGTGAGAATGGACGCCTGGATGTAAAAACAAAACTCGATATGCCGTACTCTTCTGTTTCTGGAGTGTGTTCACCGCGGAGTTCTCGGAGCCATCCTGGATTTTTGGATGCTTCTTCAAGCGTGAAGAGCCCAGTATTAAAGAGGTTTTTGAGAGGTATTTCTCCATTTTTTATTTCGTAGATTTCAGCACCAGGATTGAGGCTTTGTATGATACCTTTTATCTTATATATTTCATCAGTTGGTGTGAGGTCGACTTTTGAGAGGAGGATGATATTGGCAAATTCTATCTGGTCGACGAGGAGATGTACGAGTGTTCTGTTATCCGCATCGTCTGCCCCCATATTGTTATCACTGAGGTGTTCTATTGAGGTGAATTGTGACATGAAATTTTTCGTATCCACGATAGTCACCATCGTATCGAGACGAGCTATATCATTGAGTGTATGACCATCTTCATCAGTAAAAGTAAATGTCTCAGCGACGGGAAGGGGTTCAGATATTCCTGTGGATTCTATGATGATGCCATCATATTTTCCAGACAGAGCGAGCCCTGAGACTTCCCTGAGGAGATCTTCACGGAGTGTACAGCATATGCAACCATTACTCATTTCCACTACTTTTTCCTCTGTTCTATTGACTGCTATGTCATTGTTTTTGATGAGCTCTGCATCGATATTGACCTCACTCATATCATTGACGATAACAGCAATTCTTTTTCCTTCACGATTGGTGAGTATGTGGTTGAGGATAGTTGTTTTACCAGCTCAGAGGAAACCTGAGAGGACGGTGACAGGGATGGGCATAATAATATCAAATTAGCGACACTTGCTACAGATTCAGAATACTTCGAGCACATGCTCTTCACACTGGAAATCATGATGGTGTATACAGTGATGAGGTGAGAGAAATTCTTCCACAGAATCACATTTTTTACAAATGAGAAATCCATGGTCTTGACCCGATTCGCCACACTGACAAGCACTCCATTTCCCGAGGGATGGAATATGGTGGACGAGCTTCTGTTCTTTTAGAAAATCCAAGACACGGTAGACTGTCACAGTGTTTATGGAGAGCTTTTCTGCTATTTCATATGCTGTAAATGCACTATGATTTTTCTGGAGGAAATCCAGAATCTCCTGACGAGTTTTTGTTTGTCTCATAGTAGGCATTGTAGCAATAAAATTGTAAATGCAACTTTATTACAATAACAGCAAAGAAATCTATTGAGATATGGTATTTTGAAGCTTCTTGGTGAAAGTTTTTAAATCAAAATCAGCTGCTCTCTGAACACAGAATCATGATGTAATATTCTTTCCAGGAATGGCACGGACAGCATTTATGATATCCTGAGGCGAGCAATCTGGATCGATGAGAATGCCAGTTTTCCCATCAATAATGCTCTCACGGAGTCCACCATCATCCACGCCTATCACCGGTGTGCCACATGCCATAGACTCGACCGGACTCATACCGAAGTCCTCATCAATAGGGACATAAATAGTTGCTTTTGCTCCTCGTATAAGCTCTCGGAGTTCGACATCAGTGGGGGATTCCCGCATTTCGATATTTGCGTATCCTTCAGTCATTTTCCCTATGTTTTGTCTTTCTGGGTCATTTTTCCCATAGGTGATGATGAGTCGTTCTTCGGGCATGTTCTGAAATGCTGCCACGATTCGATCCACTCTCTTGATGGAGGAGAGTCGTGCAAAGGAGAGAAAGTAGTTTTTTTGTTGCTGCGTGTCTGCAGGACAGAAAAACTCAGTATCGACAGGAGGATAGAGGATTTCAGCATCTCGACCAGTAAAAGTCTTGATTCTCTTCTGTGTATTCTTGGAATTCGTCAGGAGAGATTCTATTTTTCCGAGATCACGGAGGTAGGCTTTCCTGAAGAGGGAAGTCAGGAGACGATAGGGATGGAGTATGATTTTTGGGACTTTTTGCTCGTATTGTTCCTTCTGGTCAAACAAATACCGAGGGATGGTATGGCAGTAGTAGAGAATTTTTTTCCCCTCAAAATGACGAGTAGCCGACAGGCAATCTCCGCTCAGAATAACAGTATCATAGGTATCCCTCAGTTTCCTCACATTCATACTAAAAGCCCACTTGAGGCCGAAGTGCCGGAGCCCATTCTTGCATATAAAAGCCATTTTCCTGGGCATCCAGGTGAATTCATGGAGAAAAAACTGTGGCATAAGCGGTATCATGGCTCATTTGAAGCCTTGTTCTCGCAGATTATAGCTCCCAGGACTAAAAAACCCCGAGGCTATATCAGCATCTAGAGCATTGGCAATCATGAGGACGAGACGCTCACCGCCACCTTTGTAGAGAAAAGTATCATGGAGAACCAAAACTTTAGACATTTTCTTGAGTTAGAATACAAAATTCAAAGTACAAAGTACAAAATGGGGGGATTATAAAATTACTATTAAATCCTCTGTTTTTCTTTTTCTCTTACTTTTATTTGAAAAATAGTATAGAGATTTGCATATTTTTTCAATTTGTGGCAATATTTGACTATGCAGTACAAGATTCCTATTCAGATAGAAAACGAAGATACCATCATATTTGACCTCAGTCTGCGTCAAATGGGCATTATCATCGTTTGAGTTATCCTCGCTTTTGGTATTTTTAACAAATTCCAGGGTGCTGTTCCAAATACCCCACTTTTCATCATCTGTGTGGTCGTAATAGGTATTTTCTTTGTTGTTGCAAAATTTCGCACTCATGAGATGACTTTTCTGCCTTTTATGCTCAATCTGGCTCGTTACAAGATCAATGGAAACGGTAATAATGGCCAGGGAAGAGTCTGGACTCGAGGCGTAGATAGTTATTCTCCACTAGAAATAGGATATGTACAGCCAGATGACGAGGTTAAAAACAGTGTCAAACACGAAAAAAACACCTCTGAACTTGCAGAAAATCTCAAGAAAATATAAACTATTCCCATGAAGAACCCTCTCGACATACTTTTTAAGACAAAAAAAACTGACTCAGCTCCAAAAGCTGCAGATACGAAGCCTATTGAGATAAAACCAGGGAAGGATACGACTCTTCAGTCTGTAAAACCAAAAAAAGAAACTCACCAGGATGACTCTACTCAGCGATATCTCCCATTTTCTGAGATTCGTGATAATATAGTCATCATGAAGGATGGATCTGCGCGTATCGTCCTCAAGGTCGAAGCGGTCAACTTCCTCCTCAAGTCAGAGCAAGAACAGGATGCTATCATCTATTCCTTCCAACACTTCCTCAATTCACTCCAATTCCCAATTCAGATATTGATTCGTTCGCTCAAAGTCGACATCGAGGGGTACCTCAACCGCCTCAAGACTCTCACAGCCGGACAGAAAAATCCTCTCCTCAAGGATCAATCAGAACGATACATCGAATTTCTCACGAATCTCGTGAATGTGGCACAAATCATGAAAAAAGAATTCTATGTCATAGTTCCTCACGATGAAGTCGATGATAAGAGTGTGAACCCTCGCGGCATGTTTCAGATTGTGAAGAGTTTCTTTGCTGGCGTCAGTCAGACAGTCACCTATGAGGAAGTACGCAGAAATCTCGCCCGCGTCCAATACCTCAAAAAACGACTCACAGAAAAGGCTACTATGGTGAAGGGAAGTCTGGAATTCGTAGGACTCAAATCTCAGATTCTCGGCAAGGACCAGCTCATCGAGCTCATGATCAGTTACTACGATCCAAAAGTTAACTCAGTCGCAAAGGTCCTCGATAAAGAGGCGCACTATGATATTGTAGGGTAGTCCTTACCTCACTTGGCGCTCTAGGTAGCGCCGAGTTAATTCATCGCAAGAATTTTTCTAATATGTTCAAATCACGCTTGCGTGATTTCTGCATTTTCATCAAAGAATCCGTCAGTTTCTAAAGCCTCTCGGAAACTATGAGCGTTACGAGGTTTTTTCCCTGAATATAGATACATATTGTTTATAAATGTATCTGAAAACTCAATAAATGATACACCATGAATATAGAGAGCGGAAACTATCAGGAATTTGTCGCTTGGCATCAGTGCATCGAATTTTTTCCTATTTTCCGGGTCTTGTATCCATGTTTCAAAATGTTTACCAATTTCTGTTTGAGTAGGTTTTTGTGTGACTTCTCTTGGCTTCTGATTGTGAGCAAGATGATATTGGATCACGGCTTTATTTTCTTGAATAAGTAATGCAATTTCGGGGTGCTCCAATGCGAATTTGGCATATAAATCGGTCATCTCAAGATGCCCGGGTCGTCTTTTTGGCGTTCATGTTGGCTCACTATTCATAAATATAATTTAATATATAATAAATGTATATTAATGAAAAAATATTTTAGTCAATTATTTTCCAGCCCTCACCACTGGAAACCTCCGACAGAAAGTTCGTACTTCTTCGCGGAGAGCTTTCAATACTTCTTCATTGTCAGCGTTTTTTAGAGCTCGGTCGATGAAGTCACCAATTTGCTCAGCATCTGCCTCGCGGATACCACGAGTGGTCATCGCTGGGAGGCCGAGACGGAGGCCTGATGGTCGGAATGGGGGATTTGGATCGTCGGGAATCGTAGATTTTGAAGTAGAGATACCGATAGCATCGAGGGTGAGCTCAGATTTCTTCCCATCCATATCTGTCCCTGAGAAATCAATGACGATGATATTATTATCTGTTCCACCTGTCACGAGCTTGTATCCACGAGAGACGAGGAGTTCTGCGAGAGCGTGATTATTTTTCAGTACTCGTGCACCATACTCACGGAATTCATCGGTGTCAGCTTCATGGAGAGCGACAGCGATAGCTGCGACCTGATTCATATGTGGTCACCCCTGAACACCAGGGAACACTGAACGGTCGATGAGTGTTGGGATATTTTCTATTGTTTTTTCCGGAGCTTTGAGAGGATTACTCACGATACCTTTGCTGAGGATGAGAGCACCACGAGGTCCACGAAGTGTTTTGTGCGTTGTCGTCATCATGACATGAAATCCATAATCGAGCGGATTCTTCATCACACCAGCGGCGATGAGGCCTCCGAAGTGTGAAACATCCGCCATCATGATAGCACCGATTTCTCTTCCTATTGCGACGAATTTCTCGTAATCGAGCTCACGAGGATGCGCAGAGTACCCCGCGATGATGAGCTTTGGTTTGTGTAGAAGTGCCATCTCGCGTAGGTTGTCATAATCCATGAGATTATTGTTGGCAGGGTTTGTTTTATAGCGGACAAAATTGTATACACGGCTCATCAGTGTCACTGGTGCACCATGCGTGAGATGTCCACCATGACTTAGATCCATTCAGAGTATTGTGTCACCTGGGTCGAGCAAAGCTCCAAAAATACAAATATTTGCAGCAGCACCAGAGAGGGCCTGGACATTGGCATGATCAGCCCGAAATATCTTCTTCGCTCGCTCGATAGCAATCGTCTCCATCTCATCCGTGAATTCTTGTCCCCCGTAGTAGCGTTTCCCTGGGAAGCCTTCTGCATATTTATTACTAAAAACACTTCCAAGTGCTTCCTGCACAGCAGGGGAGGTGTAGTTCTCAGAGGCGATGAGTTCCATGCCATCGTTTTCACGAAGGAATTCGCCTTCGATGGTTGCCCAGATAGCTGGGTCTGTGATTTTGAGGGGGAGATTTTTAAACATAACATTTCATTATAAATTATAGAGTAAACGGATAGGAGTAAACGGTAAACAGGAAATGGCCAGTTTGCTGTCTACGGTTTACTGTTTACTCACAGGAGTGAAGCCGGCTTGTCAGTATATATATTTTGGCATAGTTCAATTATAGATATTCTCTTCAGTCTATCAATGCCTGGATTTTGTTTTTCGCTTCGAGGCGATCCTCCGGATAGGTCATCCCGAACCATTGGCTCGTGGTAGAGATGGCAGTGATAGTTCCTGCATTTTCTTTTATTACCTGCATCACGACAGAGGGGAGGAAGAATTCTCTCTTTTCGTCCTGGATAAATGCTTCGAAAAATTTGATACATTCTCTATCAAGAATCTCAAAGAAACTCTGCTGAAATCCAAAGAGATTCATATTTGCGGGAGCATCTTCAGGGATGAGCACCTCATGACCATCTTCTGCTGTATGCACAAGCCTACGGCTTGGGTTTAATTTGTTTAATTCGTTTAATCAGTTTAATTCGTTATTTTTCCACTCAACTTTTGTGTGTTCTACTATTTTTATGAGCTTACCTTCCTGTACTTCACAGATACCACGAGAGACAGTTCCATATTCTGAGAGAGTACTCGTAATAGGATAGGTGATGATGCAGTGATTCGTTCATTCATGAGTAGCCACGAGGAAATCATATGCTTGCTTGAGCGCATCTCGGCCATAGAAGTCATCAGCATTCATCACGATAAATGGTCACTTGATCACATTGCGAGCACACCAGACGGCATGAGCTGTACCCCAGGGCTTACTTCGCTTCACTCAAGTTCAAAGTTCAAAGTTCAAAGTTCAAAGTTGTGGAATATTTTCTATTGTCTGCCTGACGAGTGTCATTTTCAGCTCAGGATACTTCGAGACTATCATAGACTGGAAATCAGCACGGATGGTCTCACTCACAATAACGACTACTTCTTCCATGCCAAAACTGAGAGCATCTTTGAGAGCAAATTCGAGGAGTATCTCACCATGTGGTCCGACAGGATCGATTTGTTTGAGTCAACCATACCTGCTGCCTAGACCTGCAGCCATTATTAATAATACCGGTTTAATAAGTTTCATAGGTTTAATGCGTTTAATTCGTTCAGGAAAATTTATTTGAGCGTATTGATATACCTCAAAAATCCATATGCCACTTGGGATGTGTGGAGGTTTTGTTCAAAAAGCTTATCAGATTGTTCTTTTGAAAAATATCAGATATCTAGTCACAAATATACCATAGACCGAACTTCTGAGAGTGATGATGTAGCTATCATGAAAAACTGAATTCTGTCTTTTGCAGTTGTACGAGCAAATCACTCGGCAATATTATTCATGACTGACACTGAAGCTCTTTGAATTTGATCACGAAAGCTGAAATCTCGACATTCTTTTAGATAAGTGTAGATAAGATTAGTCTCTTTTCTTGCTTCTTTCCAACATTCGAGGTCTTCAAATTTTTGAATTGTACTCATGTAAATAACCTATTAAACCTATAAAACGGATGAAACCTATTAAACTTTGTAAGAATTACATCCCGCCCATCATCCCGCCGAGGTCGATGCCCATGTCTTTTGCGACAGCCTGCATCTTCGTAGAGGCGAATTCCTGAGCCTTTTTCATGCCTTTATTTGTTGCTTCCATGATAGCATTTTCGAGCTTCTTCTCATCGCCAATGATAGACTTATCCTCGAAGACGACTGAGACGACCTTCATCTCACCATCTATTGTGATGACGAGACCATCGACCTCTGCCTCGATATGAGTATTTGCGAGTTCTTTTTTGATCTTGCCCATCTCCTGCTGGAGACGCATCATTTCTTTTGCTTTACCGTAGTCCATAGTTTTGAGTTAGTAGATAACGAGAGGATTGTACGCTTTTTTCAGAAATCTCAACTCTCCCTAGAAAACTCCCATATTTCTCTATAATACGCCTAACATATTAAACGCATTAAACTTATTAAACCTTTATGGATATCCTCCTCCCGCTCATCTTTGCCCTTATCGCGTTCGCCTCTATAGGATTTGCCATGTATACACGAGGAAAATCCCCGAGCGAAGATGGCTCAGGAGTCAATGCAGAGCGACTTATCAATGAAAATGCTCAGCTCAAGGCGGAGCTTGCTCAGAAGAATAAAGAAATCGGACAGCTCACCCAAGACCTGCAAACTGAGAAATCAGAGAGAGACCAGCTCTCAGGAAAAGGGAAGCAACTCTTCGTCGAGATAACAACTGTTAAGGAAAAATACGAAAGTCTCGCAAAGGAAAAAGACCGCATCGCGTCTGAGCTGAGTCATTTTCAGGCAGATGAGAAGAGAAAAACAGAAGACTTCACACGAAAAATATCTCAGCTCGAAGAAGCGAGAAATGCCCTCGAAGATGAGCGAAAGAGAATCAGAAAAGAAGATGAAGAAAAAGAAATTCAGATCAAAGAAAATCGTGACCGTATGTGGGCTGACCACGAGGACAATGTCAAAACACAACTCACCGAACTCTGCAAGCTACCGCAGTACAATTTCCCAATGTTTGACAACAAAAATCTCCCCGAAGGATTCGGTGGGAAATTTAAGCCTGACTTCATGGTCGAATTTCTCGGCAAATATGTGATATTTGATGCAAAGGTCTCACGCTCTGACAATCTCCAGAACTATGTGACGAACAATGTGAAATCAACCGTCGAGAAGATTAACAACGATCCAAAGATCTATCCGATGGTCTTTTTCATAGTCCCGACAGAAGCATTTGCATCGCTCACGAAAACTCGATTCTTCGAACAGAGTTATGAATTCTTCATCATCCCTATCGAAGCTGTCCCGTCTATCCTCTCAGCCCTGAAGAAAATCAGTGCCTACGAACTCGCAGAACAGCTCGACCCACAGGATAGAGAAAATATCGTGAACCTCATCGCCGAATTCGACTACCACATCAATAT
>JBFZBA010000061.1:0-39001 GCA_041308705.1 Candidatus Altimarinota bacterium | reverse complement strand
GAACGCATACAGAATCTCATTAATTCACCAATTCTCTAATACTTCCCATGGGTTTCATTCTTTTTTACAATCTTTTGTGGTTAGAGCTGTTCCTTATTTTTTCGGGTGTTGCGTATATATTTTTTCACACTGGTCACGGGCTTTGGTCCAAGGTTGGTAGCTGGCGTGAATTTAAGATGTTCAAAGAAAAAGAGAGGACTCGTATCCGACGCAGACATACTATCGAACAGAAGAAAGTTGATTATCAGACCCGTCGTGATGATGTGTCTCTCAATGGTATGAAGAAGAAAATATCAGCAAAAGATAAGCTCGCCCTTCAATCAATATTTAAATCCGTTCAAGCAAAACTCGTCGTGCGTGAATACGAAGAGGCGCGTGCTGAGATTATCACTGGTCTCATGATAGATCGTCATAATGAAGACCTCAATATCCTCCTCGCTCAGCTCTATGAAATGGAGCAAGACTATGAAAAAGCAGAAATCCTCTTCCGTGATATCATCCTCCATCATGACCCAAAGAGAGCAGATGCATATGTCTACCTCGGCAATAATCTCATTCATCAAGGAAAGGATATGCTCGCCTATGATATATTTAAAAAAGGTCTCGAAAAAGAACCTCGTAATGTGCAACTCCTCGAGACTCTTGCTGAGCTCGCGTATGAGCTCCACGAATACGAAGAATCGCTCATCTACTCTCGGCAGCTCACAGAGACTCAACCAAAGAGCATTCGAGGCTTTGAAATTCTGGGGCTTTCTCATCTCCAGGTTGGCTCAGATCAGAAGGCGTATGATACATTTCTCACTCTTCGTAAGCTCGAACCCTATAATGAAGTGGTCCATGTGTGGCTCCCAAAAGTAGAGGAAAAACTCGGTGTTCATCCTGATTCAAAGCGTCTCTCTAGTCGATAATTTTCCCTATGTCAGCAAAGATACCTCCTTCATCCCTGGAATCAGAACGCAGCCTCTTGGGTGCTCTTCTGATAGACAAAGAAGGAGTCATTCGCGTCGCAGATATTGTCGCCTCGGATGATTTTTATGATGAGAGCCACGGTACTATCTATTCTGTTATCCTGGAGCTCTATCGCAAGAACCGCCCTATAGATATCGTCACAGTTTCTGAAACTCTGACCAATCTCGGTCAGCTCGATTCTGTGGGGTGAAATGTGTATCTGGCTGACCTCACTATTGCTGTTCCGACGAGTGCTCATGTATTTGAATATGCACAAATTGTTAAGGCAAAATCAGTCCTCAGAAAGCTCATCAATACCGGTAATCTCATTGCATCGTTTGGTTTTGATGAGGCAACTGAAATTAACACTCTCCTCGAGAAATCAGAACAGTCACTGTTCAAAATCACACAGACATTCATCAAAAACAGGCTTACGCATATACGCGATATTCTTGATCTGAGATATGAGGAATATGCGTGAATTCATGAAGATCCGAAGCAAATCGAAAACTCTCGCATCATGACAGGCTTCCGCAATCTCGACAATAAACTTCAGGGACTTCGTTGAGGTGATCTCGTCATCCTCGCTGCTCGTCCATCGATGGGTAAGACCGCGATGGCTCTCAATATTTCTCAAAATGTTTCAAAAAAGAAAAATGTTGCCGTTTTCTCTCTGGAGATGAGCAAAGAACAGCTCACTGATCGTATGGTCTGTGCTGCCATGGGTATCGATTCCTGGAAGCTCCAAAAAGGTGAGCTTTCTGATGATGAATTTGCCCGCATCGGTGACGCGCTTTCTGAGCTCTCCACCTCACACATATACATCGACGATTCTGCGAGCATGACGCTCCTCGAAATCAAATCAAAGTGTCGTCGTCTCAAGATAGAATCAGGCCTCGATATGGTCATGATTGACTACCTCCAGCTCATACAGGGAACAAATCCTATGAACCGCGTGCAGGAAATATCTGATATATCTCGCTGACTCAAATCTCTCGCTCGTGAACTCAATATTCCAATTATAGCTCTCTCTCAGCTCTCTCGAGCTGTTGAGAGTCGTGCAAGCAAAGAACCAATTCTCTCCGATCTTCGTGAGTCTGGATCTATCGAGCAGGATGCGGATATCGTCCTCATGATATTCCGCGAAGAGTATTATAATAATGCAGAAATGCAGGAGAATGATATGAATAAAGGCAAGACAACCATATTTATCCGAAAGAACCGAAATGGTCCTGTCGGGAATGCGGACTTTATATTCGATGGGAAATTTATGAAATTCCGAGAAATTGATACGACTCGAGTTGGATTCTAGATGAGTCCGAGTTGTTTGGCTCCTGCGATATATTGTTTTATATTGACGCAGGCATTTTCTCATGCTTGTTCATGGTGTCGGTGTGCCATATTGATGAGTTGTAGAACTTGTTCTATGGACTCTACCTGTATGGTCATCTCGTAGTCTTGCTCAGTCATATACCCATGAGCCAACACCTCTTCTCTGAGAAATTTTTTCAGGTTTTTATAGCCATTTCCCCAGAGGATAATGGGGGTTCTGCAGACATGCCCTACCTGCATGAGCTGCCAGGTGTAGAAGAGCTCGAGAAGTGTACCTATGCCACCAGGGGTAATGATAAAAACATGGGAGAGAATCATAAAAGTATCAAGCCTTGCTGAGAATGTGCTTTTGGTCTCAGTAAAATCGAGATATTTATTAGGATTTTGTTCAAAAGGAAGCTCTATATTAATACCTATGGATTGTCATTTTGTGCATGATTTTTCTGCGAGTGCGTGCCCTTTTGATGCTGCCTCCATGGCGCCTGGGCCACCACCTGTCACGATGTCATAATTACTTTTTGAGAGATTTTTTGCGAGCTCGACGATTTCCTGATACACTGTGTCGTTTGGTGTGATTCTGGCAGATCAGAAAATAGCAGCTCTAAAACGATTATTCTCTATAATATCGAGGAGTTTTTTCTTATTTCCAAGGTCTTCTTTGAGGAGTTTTTTCTTATTTTTCATCAATTACGATTTTATTGTCATTCTTGATATGTTCAAGTTCTTGATTGAGAAAGTAATTGAGAAATGTTCTGATAATTACTATACCACCCAAGAGTGTTAATTGTTCGAGACTTGGCTTAAATATGGTCTCTATAATATCTGCCGCTACGAGAAATTCGAGACCCAGGAGGAGATAAACACCGAGTCTGTATCGGATAGCATTGTGAGAGATGTGCTTTTTGCCAGTGTCTAGCTCTACACCTATAAAATCAAAAAATCCCCGTAATACCCCAGTTAGGATAATACCTATACCTATGAGCCCCACAAAAATAGCAAAAATATCGATGGTATGAAGTATATTTATATTCATACCAACAGTGTACTCTATTTTTTATCGTTTTTCAAATGAATCCAGTCTTCTGCTTTTTTGAGCTGGTCTAGGGTACCAATATCGAACCATTTTCATTGAAGAGTTTGACCATATACTTGTTCACTTTTCATGACATATGCTATGAGTTCACCTGCTTTTATTTCTCCAGCATCTTTCCTTCTTCCTTCTTCGAGGAGAATCGGTATATATTTTAGGTGTTCTTTTTTGAGAGCATAAATCATAGTGGCACAGATGCTGGATGAAGGATTTTCTGGTTTTTCGACAAATGATGTCACGACATTATTCTCATCGAGAGTAACATTTCCGAGCTGTTTCGCGAGTTCTAGATTTCCTACATCGTAGAGACCTATTACATCCACACCTCTTTCATGAAAGACTCCTATAATGCCTGATAAGTCATCCTCGAAGAGATTATCTCATCACAGTATAAGCACATCATTGTCGATCGTATGCTTTTCCATCAAGAAATTGAGATCTCCTATGGGACCCAGTCGAGTTTCGTTGGACGCGGTTCCATCATTGACGATAGTGATATTGGTGAATTTTTTCTCTGTAGCCCATTCTTCGAATACATGATAGAATTTGGCATTTGAGACGACAAATATCTCCGATATTTCAGGAATATTGTTGAGTTTTTCGACGAGATATTCTATCATCGGTTTCCCGTCAACTGGTATCATCGGTTTAGGAGCATTGATAGTCAGGGGGTAGAGACGAGTGCCATAACCACCTGCTAAGATAATAGCCTGCATAGTCAATTATTATACGAGAAATTCTAGGTATTTTATCGACTCTTCTGTTTTTGCAAATCAAAACTTTTTCATATACTTGGGCACGACATTGCTTATCATTTTCCCTCTCACTCATATGGCTCAAAAAAATTCCCTCCTCACTCAAACTCAAAAAAAGAAATCTCAAGAGACCTCTGCAGCTGGTACTCCAGGACAGTCTCATAAGAAGAAGCCACAAAAAAAGAAGTATTCAGCACTTCTGAGTCTTCTCGTTGTCTCTCTTATTTTCTGAGGAAGTGTCTTTTATCTCTTTCAAGGTGTCAGTCCGAGTAAGGATATCGCTATATCTGAATTTGTTCAGTCCTACAAGGCGGGTAAATACAGCATTGTAGAGATTCGTGACAGCACCATCATCGGTACTGTTGCTGGCTCTGAGGCACCGACGACTGCTCCTCAGTTTGATTTTTCTGCGATAGCAAAGGAATCATCTGTCACAGAAAAGGCAACTCTCCCAGTACAAGATTCTCTCAAAGATATAGGCGTTGATATCAATGCACCTCTCAACACAGTCAAAATTATTGATACTTCTTCGATGCATTTTTGGGCAGACCTCGCTCCGACTATTATAGGGACACTTCTTTTCATCGGTATATTTATCCTCCTCATGGGGCGTATGATGTCTGGATCGGGAGGTGGACCGATGGGCTTCGTCAAAAATAAGGCAAAGCGCTACGAACCAGTGAAAGACAAAATCATGTTCACTGATGTTGCTGGTTCTGCTGAAGAAAAACAAGATCTCCAAGAATTTGTAGATTTCCTCAAAAACCCCAATAAATACAAAAAACTCGGTGCAAAAATCCCACGATGAGTCCTCATGGTGGGCCCTCCGGGAACTGGTAAAACACTTCTCGCTCGAGCTGTAGCAGGGGAGAGTAATGTTCCATTTTACTCTATCTCTGGTTCTGAATTTGTAGAGATGTTTGTCGGTGTCGGTGCAGCTCGTGTGAGAGATTTATTCGCCGAAGCAAAGACTCATGCACCATCGATTATCTTTATCGACGAGATAGACGCTATTGGTAAAAAACGATCAACTGGTTTTGGTGGATGACATGATGAGCGAGAACAGACGCTCAATCAGATTCTGACAGAGATGGACGGATTCGATAATCAGACAAATGTTATCATCATGGGCGCTACGAATCGTGCAGATGTTCTCGATAAAGCGCTTCTTCGTCCGGGAAGATTCGATAGAAAAGTCACGATTCATCTCCCGAACCTCGAAGACCGTATCGCAATCCTCGAAGTCCATGCTCGCAACAAGCCTATGGCAAAAGATGTGAACTTCCGCAAGGTAGCCAGCTCAACTATATGATTTGCAGGTGCTGATCTCGAGAATCTCCTCAATGAAGCTGCTATCCTGGCTGGGCGAGAAAATGCTTCCCAGGTTACTCAGCACATGCTCCAACAGAGCATCGAGAAAATCGTCATGGGTAATACCAAGAAGTCTCATGTTATGACAGAATTTGAACAAAAGCTCACAGCGTACCATGAGGTCGGACATGCGATTGTAGGTAAGATGACCAAGCATTCAGACCCAGTTCATAAAATATCTATCATCTCTCGTGGCTCTGCTGGTGGAGTTACATGGTTCCTGCCAGAGAAAGACCGTACCTATATCACAAAAGCGAAGATGCTAGATGAGCTCACTGTCTATTTTGCTGGACGAGCTGCAGAGGAGATATTCTTTGGTCCTGAGTACATCACGACTGGTGCTTCTTCTGACATTGAACGAGCGACTGATATAGCCCGCAGTATGGTGACGCGATATGGTTTCGACGTTGATATTGGGATGGAGAATATAGCTGGTCGTATGATTGCTGATAATCATCTGGGTGAGACAGCTGATGGCTCTGAAGTTTCTGATGAGACGAAACACCTTGTTGATACTAAAGTCCGTGAACTACTTCATGCTGCTTATCAGCAAGCAAAAAAAATTATTCTCATGAATCGTGAACTCCACGAGAATATATCGCAGGTGCTTATGAACAAGCAGGAAATACTTCAAGATGAATTTGATGCTTTCTTTGAAGGAGTAGAAGTTCCTGAAAAAGTAGTCCTCTAAATAGTGGAAAAGTGAAAAGTACAATGTAAAAAGTGGTAAAGGTAGAAACCTTTCTACATTTTACTTTTCACTCTGATTAAATTCCTTGCCTTTTTACTATTTTGTGTATTATCTCCCCGTTTTTAACTCTCTAAAACGCATTTATGGCTAGCATGGACGAACTCAAAGTCGGTAAAAAAATCATCGTAGATGGTCAACCGTACGAAGTTACAAAATCTGAACACCTCAAGGTAGCAATGGGCAAAGGTATGGAAAAGTGTACTATCGTTAATCTCCTCAATGGCAAATCAATGCAAGCAACTTTTCATGCTGTGGATAAAGTCGAAGCAGCTGATATCCAGATGCGAGATGCTGATTATCAGTACTTTGATGGTACTGCGTATCACTTTATGGATACTACCAGCTATGATAGTTATTTCATTACCGCTGATGTTATCGGTGATAAGAAGTATTTCCTTGTTGAAGGAAACAAGACTACAGTTATGTTCTGGGATGGTAATCCTATCAATGTGCAGATAGATCCATCTGTAATACTTGAGGTCGTCGATACTCCGCCAGGAGAGAAGGGGAATAGTGCTTCAAATAATCTGAAACCAGCAACACTCAATACCGGTCTCGAAATCAAAGTTCCACTCTTTATTGGACAGGGTGAAAAAGTCCGAGTTGATAGCCGTACTTACGATTATCTTGGTCGCGCTTAGTTTGAATTATATTTTTGCTTAAAAGCTCGGCGTTTGTTGGGCTTTTATTTTTTCATCAAGAATGTCACAGGCTTCAAGAAAAATGCAAAAAATGAGATGATATTTATGTATATGCTGAGAGTCATAAATCCGGCGGCAGTTGCTATCCAGAGGGCTACATTGTGTTCAAAAAGTTGTTCAACAGGATCCCGCTCGCCTGTTGGGGCAGGGGTAGAGACTTCTTCTTTTATATTTTCTTCTGCGACTTTCACTCCAAAGACTCGAGCTATTTCCTTGTAAGATTCTGTGATGGTATTGATGGTTGTTTCTGATTTTTGACTAATAGTTCTCTGCGTTGCTCTACTTTTGAGATATATTTCTTTTATATCGGTGACAAATGCTTGTGTAGGGGTATAGACAGCGACAGCTACCCATATAGACAATACAAGACCGATGATGAGGATGATGAGTTTCATAAGCAATTAATTACAAAGTACTTGCCAGGTGCCATCAGTATTTTTACCAGGGCTTTTTCTCTCGTAGGTGAGCCCAGTTCTCCTGTCTATATGTATCTCATGGGCCGTATTTGTATGCTTGAGGAGGAGTACTATATGATTAGGAATCTCTATAGCAGGGTCATTTATAAGAAATTTTATTGTATCATTTCTAAATTCGAGTTCTATTTTTTCAATCTCTATCGGAGTTGCTGTTGACGAACACTTATAGAGCTCGGATTCGAGTGCAGCAAGGGACCATGACTTTGTTATTTTTGAGGCCGCATCATAGGTAGCCTCATCTATTTCTGCGAGATTTACTGCTGAAGTGAAGGAGATGGTGTTTGGTGTCGCTCAGAAATTCAGCTCAGCGAGCCTTTTTCTTACTATTTTGCCATCAAGTGTTTTACCGAGGAGGGCATTTACTTTTTCTTCATCGATAGCTGCCACTATTTTTACAGCTATTTCTTCAACCTTATTGCGCTCGCGCGTACGAAATAATCCTCCTATATTGCCGAGCTGTGTCAGCAAAATTATGATTACAATGACAATCATTATTTCTACAAGTGTAAATCACGCCGTTCTTGTCCTTTTTCCTTTC
The DNA here is from genome assembly GCA_041308705.1 of Candidatus Altimarinota bacterium. Lineage (GTDB taxonomy): Bacteria > Patescibacteriota > Gracilibacteria > BD1-5 > JAGOOR01 > JAGOOR01. The sequence goes on along the minus strand of JBFZBA010000061.1, from coordinate 31,039 downwards.
GTAAAAAGTGTTTTTGGTGTAGTATTTCAGTACATTTATTCAAAAATTATTTTTATGTACAGAGTATATATTCTCCTCTTTCTTGCAATAGTCTCTTCGGTCTTTGCAGTTGATTCTTCTCAGAGTATCCTCCAAGCAAAGAAAATAGCCGATACTTCCATGACTGTTTCATGGATGCCCATACCAGAAGCAACCCAGTATAAGATATTTTATGACGAGAGCGCTCTTCTCGAGCCTACTAATCCTCGTCTCCTCCTGGATACTGATTTTATCACAACGACAGAAGGTGAACTAACACAGATTTCTCCCGCAACAGAATACACAATCAAAGTCCATGGCTATAATGCCGAGTGAAAAGAAATAGGCACAACGATTCCGCTTCATGTGCGCACCTATTCCGCTACCCCACAGATGAATCTCGCTCGAGATCCACTTGTCAGTAGTGAGACAACTCTGGAGTTGTGATTTTCTCGTCCGATAGATGCTTCAAAAACTCAGATAACTCTTACAAATCTCAGCACAAAAAAACCTCTCCAAGTACAAGAAATCAAAAATTCTCCGAACGATCTGCGTATCATAATTATCACACTCAAGTCGAAGATGGAACTCGATGGTCAGTATGAGCTCACTTTTCAGAAGGTCACTTCTCTCGATGGTAGTGAGCTCCCTTCTGAAAATCGTATACCGCTCAAGGTTATCTACGGGGGTGTACTTCCTCCCCTCGATACACTGTCTCCAGATATCGTACCATCTCCTGAGACTCTTCAAGAGGAGCCAACGGAGCCTGTATTCACCGAACCAGTTCCTATTGATATACTTCCACATACAGGTCCAGAGTGAATTCTTTTATTTCTTCTTCTCGCTGCGGCTCTATTTTTTGCACAAAAAAAGCTCTCAAAGAGAGCTTAATTTGCTAGAAAAGTAGACTAGATTTTTACAGGAACAGAAGGCCCCATAGCGGTACAGACATAGACAGCCTCTATAAAAGTAGCTGTTGGTTTGAGTCCTGACGGACGAGCCTCTCTGACATGCTGGATGAAATTTTCGAGATTTTCTGTGAGCTTTTTTGACCCAAATGACAGCTTCCCAAATACTCCGTGGATTCCACCTTGTTTATCATTTTTTACTTCGAACTTACCCCCTTTGAGTTCTTTGAGAATACCTGTGAGATCATCACCAACTGTTCCAGACTTTGGATTTGGCATGAGCCCTTTTGGTCCGAGAACCTTAGCAATTTTACCCATTTTGCGCATCATAGCTGGTGTAGCGATAGCGATGTCAAAATTGGTAGGAATAGAACCAGATTCGATACCTGAGATGAGATCATCACCACCAGCCACGAGTGCACCACCTGATATGAGTGATTTTTCATCACCTGCATCAGTGAAAGCAGCAATTTTGATATCTTTCCCTGTCCCGTGGGGTAGAGTCATACCCATACGGATCATCTGATCAGCTCGTGTGGGATTGATACCGAGTCTAAAATGAATCTCGACTGTTGGGTCGAATTTCACGAAATTGGTTTTTTCGAGGAGCGTGATAGCTTCTTCGATACTGTATGTCTTGCCCTCATCAATGAATTTGATGGCAGCGTTGTATTTTTTGCCTCTTGGCATAAAAGAAAAATAAAGAAATATTGGTGCGAGCGTTGCGCAAATGCGAACTCCCAACGGGTGACATGATATAAAAATCTTGCGAAATGCAAGAAATTTGTACTATTGGGCATACTATGATTACTATAAAACTCAGAGATGTCTCGGGTAACTGGCATACTTTTACCGGAGATTCAAAAATATCAATCACAGAACAATGTGAAAAACTGGGCATCGATTCGCCTTTTGCATGCCGTGCTGGCGCGTGCGTCACCTGTGCATGCCGTGTAAAATCTGGTGCAGAACACTTGGTCCAAAATAGATTTGGAGAAAAACTTATCGAAACTGATGATGATCAATTTCTCGCTTGTATCGGGGGGCTCCATGAATCACATGCCGCCTCTGCTGAGCACTATGAGGTAGTCTTGGATTATTCGGAGTAGACTATTTAAAGAAGAACGGAGCTATAGTCTTGAGTATCCATGGGACCAGAGCGAGAGCCACGAGACCAATCAGTATGTCCATGATTTTGGCTTTTGCCTTGTTTTTGATTTCTTCGGTTGCGACTCCGGAGATAGACATGCCTATGCCTAGTATGACCATGAGGAGAACGCCTATGACGAGACTGATAAAGAAGATATATTTGTATATACTAGCGATGAAATCTATGAATCCACTTGATGCTGAAATATAGCACTTGTATCTCGCTGTTTGGCCTCGTCATGAAATAAGTATACAGTTTTTATTTTCTATATCTGGATTGGCAGTGTAGGTAGTAATCATTAGATTTTTACCGAGGAGCCCTGGAGGGAGATTATCCTGCTGGTACTGCGCAAATACGCCGGATGTGGCAATGAGCGCTGCGATGAGTATATATATTTTTTTCATAGTTTAGAAGAGATTAAGTCATATCAGCTCTATGAGGAGTGTGTATGAGAGTATGAGTAGTATAGTGGCAAAAAATGTATAGAGAATTATTTTTTTGCCTTTGTCGGCTCGTTCTTCATTTCCTGCTGCAGTGATATAGTAGTATGATCCTATGATGATGGTGACTATAGCGATGGGACCTGCCATAAATAGGAAGAAATTTGCTATTGCTACCAGCACACTCATGAGCCCTGTGGTATTGAGGTTTCTTCAGAAAAATATAGCACGATAGATAGACTCTATAAATCCTACGACAACGAGAGCAATCACTCCATATACCAGTCTCATTTTTGCAGTTTTTGATGTATTTTCATTGTTCCCTGCAAATAACATAGTGAATCATCCCCAGGTAAACATCACGACAGCAGTACCTATCATGGCCATTTCGAAGAATTTTACTATAGCGATAACGCTTCCATTTCCCCAGAAATTCTGTGGGCAGAAAAAGTAATTACATGTTTCAAGTGCTGATTGGCTAAATTCTCCACCTGGATCTCTCGTTGATATCGATCATACTTTACGGCTAAACCCACTACTCAGATAACTACTACCAGTAATGATATTGTAGAGGAGCTCTGCGACATTTATGAGGAAAAGCCCTATGACAATGAGGAGTATCCGATATGTTCCGTCACTTCGTTTTTCTTCATTGCCCATACTGCTCACCCAGAGAAATCCGACATAGAGCATCGCGAGAAGAGCAATACCATTCAGGATAATACGCACAGCTCGGATGATATCGAGAGCGACATTTCGAACTGCTCATACGAGATCTCCAGAACCAGGGCGGAAGAGAGAGTTATCCGCGAGGTTCCGAGTCGTGCTCGAGGCATTTCCTATACCTGTCACACCAGCTGCCCAGGAGGTGTTAATTATGAGCAATAGTACACAAAATGCTATATGTGGGAGAAATTGGCGGATGTTTTTTATAAAGTAATCCATAGGCTTTTATATATCCTGATTAGTAAAGAATCCTGCGTAGTCTTCTCGGTGTATGATTCATTTTTGTTCAAGTTCTTGAGCATGAATATACATTGGTATCATACCCTCTGATCGCCCCATTTGGATAGCATTATCTATCTGTGAGAGATCGCCAGAACGGATGAGATTTTTTATTCCGCTATTCACGAGCATGAGCTCAAATATGGCCGTTCTTTTATTGCTCCCATCTCTCCGAAGTACGAGTCTCTGTGAGAGTACCCCTAGGAGACTATCCGCGAGTCTCGTATATATCTGTCTCTGTTGTTCTGGGCTGAAAAATTGAGCTATACGGCTAATCGTCTGTACGCTACCAGATGTATGGAGTGTTGAGAAGACGAGGTGACCTGTTTCTGCCAGATTGAGGGCTGCCTCTACTGTATCTGGATCACGCATTTCGCCAATCATGACGACATTTGGGTCTTCTCGCATTGAGGCTCGAATTGCTGAGACAAAAGAAGAAGTATCTCGACCCACTTCTCTCTGAGAAAAAATAGATTTTTTATCTTTGAATATAAATTCTATAGGATCTTCAATGGTGATGATATTTTCACCACGAGTCTTATTTATCTCCTCGAGCATTGCGACGAGTGTCGTTGATTTACCTGATCCTGTTGGTCCTGTGATGAGCACGAGTCCCTGTTTTGCATTAATAAATCGGTCTATCGCTTGAGGTAAATCGAGCTCCTGAAGTGTCTTGGCATTTTGTTCTATTCTGCGGAAAGTGAAGTTGAGATTTTCGAGTGCCCATGCTCCATTGACACGAAAAGATATTCCGTCACTTTCTGACACATACCCAAAGTCTGCATCGTGGGCTTTCTCGAGTTTTTCGAGTATATCTGGATGCTTTTGGAGTATTTTATTCTTCACCTGATCCATGTGTTCGCGAGAAAGTGATGGCTCGTGATCTATCTTGATGAGGACTCATTCGATTCTGACAGTGATGGGTTTTTCTGTAGCTAGATGTACATCAGATGCTTTTGCTGCCACGGCATATTTGAGGATATTTTCTATGTTGAGCTGCTTTTTTTCTTCATCATCAAAAAATTTCCAAGATATAGGGTCTACATTTTCTCATTCAGTTACATGGGAGATATCTTGTTGCTGCTGTTTGTCTCGTACGAAATTAATAACCTGAGGAAAACGTTCTCGGGCGTACGCCTTTGCCTCGTCCATACTTTGAGAAATATGTACTGCTTGTTTGATACCTGTTATCTCCAATAAGTCGCCCAGTTTTCCCGGAATAATAATTGTTGTACCGCCATTGTTTTGGAGGTATTTGGTTACTTCCAGGATACCCGTAATGAAATCTGTCTTGATTCACTCGACACGACTGAGGTCAAATACGGCTACTTGTGGCGCCTCTTTGGCGTATTTGAGTACACTTCCGAATATAGCGGGAGAGGTTTTTTCATCGAGTGTGCCGAGACAGGTCAGGATGAGGAGACCATCCTCGTGAGATATACTATTTTGGGTTATTTCCATAACCTCATAGTACTACATTTGTTCCACGTTTACCAACTTCTCTCCACCATAGAAGAGAAGGAAGAATATTGACTTATACTATATTTATTTTATTCGTATCACCTTGATACCTTCTTCATCCTCATTAGGTGGTCACTTTTGACGAAAAAGTGGGTGCCCACCTGATGTTGGAGCTGCGCCTATTTGTTGCAGGTTATCGAGATTGATTTCTACTTGTTGTACCTGAGTGTTTCCTTTTGCTGAGAGGATACCTCGAACAACGCGATAATTTACTTCATCCATCATCTGGATGAAAAATTCATACGCACGCTCTTGGTACACGAGAAGAGGTTGTTTCTGATTATATCCTTCAAACGCGACATCTTCTCGGAGATTTGCCATTTTTTCTATGTGCTCCATCCACAACTGATCGATTGCTGCAAGATATATCTCTCTCTGAAATTGGTCAAAATTTCTCCCTGCAAAGAGTTTTTGTACTTCTCTGAGCTTCTCTGACCAGAGAGAAAATACTTCGTCTCTCACTTCATCAAAATCACTACTCTGAAGAGTCACAGTGTTTTTGAGAATATCACTCAGACTCGCAGAGAGATTCTCTGTATCGACTTTCTGTTCCTCGTCCTGATGCCGCATAACTATTCTTTCAGCTTCATCTCGGAATATTTTTTCAATTTGGAGGTCTATATCAGAGCCACTATCGTCATTTTTTGCGAAATCTTCGAGCATTTTCTGTCGACGACCGTAGACGATGAGACGGTGTTGGTTCATGACATCATCATATTCGAGGACATGTTTTCGCATGTCAAAATGTCGCCCTTCAACCTGTTTTTGGATTGCAGTAATTCTCTTTGTCAGAGTCCGGCTTTGTATGAGTGGTTCGTTTTCAGGGAGGCTTGCAAAAAATGGTGAATTGAACATTGAGAAGAGCTTATCTCCACCAAATATACGCATGATATCATCACTCGGAGATACAAGAAATTGACTCATACCAGGATCACCCTGACGTCCCGAACGACCTCGGAGCTGATTGTCGATACGACGAGTTTCGTGTTTTTCTGTACCGAGTATCGCGAGGCCACCCAGCTCTGCGACTCATTCGCCCAGCTTGATATCTGTACCTCGACCTGCCATATTGGTAGCTATCGTGATAGCACCTTTTTGACCAGCTTTCCCGACTATCTCAGCCTCACGAGCATCTTGTTTTGCATTGAGGACTTCGTGTTTGATGCCTTTCTTTGTGAGCATGTCAGAGAGAAGCTCGGACTTTGCGACGGAGACCGTACCGACGAGAATAGGCTGTCCAGTTGCGTGGATTTTTTCAATAACACCGACGATGTAATCAAATTTCCCTTTTTCATTTTTGAACAGCAGATCAGCACGATCATCACGAATCAGAGGCTTGTTCGTAGGTATCTGTACGACACTGAGACCGTAGATTTTTTGGAACTCTTCCTCTTCTGTTTTTGCTGTACCAGTCATGCCCGAGAGTTTCTCATAGAGGCGGAAAAAGTTCTGGTAAGTGATATTTGCAAGAGTCTTACTTTCTCGTTGAATTGTGACATTTTCTTTTGCTTCGAGTGCTTGATGGAGACCATTACTAAATCTCCTCCCTTCCATGACACGACCAGTGTGTTCGTCGATAATCATGATATCCTGACCTCGAACGAGGTAGTCGATGTCGCGTATGTAGCATGCTTTTGCACGGAGAGCATTTTCTATGTGATGGAGATCATTGTAGTGGTCTGAGACAAATATGTTTTCTATCCCCAGAGATTTCTCTATTCTCTCGATACCTTCTTCTGTGAGCGCGACTGTTTTTGTCTTTTCATCGACTGTGTAGTGCTCTGGATGTGAGAGCTTATTTGCCATTTGTGCAAACTTGAGATATTTCGAAGTAGGCTCATTGTCAGGGGATGATATGATGAGCGGTGTACGAGCTTCATCCACGAGAATCGAATCCACCTCATCGATGATGGCAAAGGCACGGCGAGACATGACCTGATCAGCCACAGATGGTGCCATATTATCACGGAGATAGTCGAATCCAAGCTCTGTATTGGTCACATAAACGATATCACAGTTATAGTTTTTTCTCTTTTCATCGCGTGGCTGGCTATTGAGCACCACACCTGTTGTGAGGCCCAGTGCACCATAGATGATACTCATCTCTCCTGCGTCACGACGAGAGAGGTATTCATTGACTGTGACGACATGGACAGGGTCACCTGAGAGGGCATTGAGATAGGCTGCGAGAGTTGCCACGAGTGTTTTACCTTCACCTGTACGCATTTCTGGTATATTTCCACCATTGAGTGTGAGGGCACCAAGGAGCTGGACATCAAATGGTATCATGTTCCACACTGTCTGTGACCCATCTGAGAGTGTGAATTCTTGCCCGAAAATCAGTTCACTTGCTCTTCGATGTAATGCAAGTGCTTCAAAACGGATATTTTGTACCATGGCCTCACGAGACTGGATATATGTTTTTTTATTTTTTTCGTGTGCTTCTGCTTTTTCTGCGAGACCAAGGACTACATCATTATTGATTCGGTCTTTTTCTGTGATAAACGCGAGACGAATTGGCTCAAATCGTGACTTGAATTCCGCTGTTTTTGACTTCACAGCACCGAGATTATCGATTGTTTTCTGGTATTCTTCCTCGATTTTTTTGATTTTTATGAGGTCTTTCTGATATCCGTGGAGTATGACTATTGTTGGGTCACCAAAGAGGCGAGTAAGGAGAGACATAGTGAGGGGACTAATAAGGTGAAAAATTTGTCCGAATCATATAAAAAAACCCTCAGAAAGCAACTTATTGCCACTGCTGTATGTACTTTTCGATATCAAATTTTTTCTTCATCCCTCCAAATGTCATAGATCGCACGAGTCAGTAGTGTGTTTTCCTAGGAGGAAAGGGCCTATCGTGCTTCCCAAAGCACCAGGCTACTCCCGTGTATCCATTTGGACTGCATCCATCGACGGCATAGGTATCGTTGAGATAGACACCGATTCCATAGGCTTTTTTCCAGTCTCAAAACCATCGCAGGAGTTGCTTGCCCCAGTACATGCGGACATAGCCGTGTATTTTTCAGGTACGAACGAGCTCATGTTGTGCAGCATTCCAGAGTGGGTCCTGTGTTTTTCCATTTTTGAGATCCTCCAGAGAGTATTCATCTTGTGGTAAGAGGGAAATCTGCTTTTCCCTGTCTTCGTTGAGGGTTTTTATGACCCAGTCAGGGAGGCAATTCCACTGGTCTGGATGTTTCTCGTAGTGCCACATATTGATAGCAAGCTCCCTTCGCACGAAGCATTCTTCGAGGAAGGCGAGAATACTTGGATTCTTCTCATGTGACTGTAATTCATGATAGATTTGCAAGGGCGATATACATCCAAAATGCAGATAGGGAGAAAGCAGGGAAGTGTTCTCTTCGTTTGGATTATTTCGCGCGGTATCATAGTGAGCGAGTTTTTCTGTTTTAAAAGTATTCCAGCGTTTCTGAGCATGTGATTCTCCTCCGATAAATTTATTTGTATGTCCACAGCTTATCTCTGAGAGCTCAGAGAAATAGCCTTGATACCATGATGATTTGACTACTTTTCATAGGTCATTGTGAGTTTGTATGCATTCGACTTTTTCGGGAGAGATATTTTTTTCTGGAGTCAGCATTGTTACGGTATTCCAGTATTTCTTTCTGAGGGTATAGGCGCCATATTCCACATGGTCACTCACTATCCATGGAGGCAAGAGACTCGCATCATCGATTATCACTACTGGTATATTGAGAGTTTTACCGAAGTCCTCCAGTATGTCCTGAAAATATCGCACATAGCTCGCACTCGCGACAATCATTCCAACAGATTCTTTTTCAATTATTTGTGCTAGTATATCTCTCGTTTTCCCATAGGCGACAGAGAGCGTGAGACCTTTATTTTTGTATGATTCTGCCAGTTCTGTGATAGATTCTATGAGAAAAACAAGCTGACGAATGTTTTCGTGTTGGTAGTGACTGTCTATTGTAATCAGAGGGATGAGTTTTTCTTTTTTTTGATGTGTATGTTCGCTCGCGTAGGCCAGTCCACAGTTCCATTCTGTACGGAGTGCTCACTCTGACCAATAGAGAATAGGGCCACCCTCGTAGTGGGCATTATTGAGATTGTGTATACGGCGAGAGTCAAACATGACTAGAGTATATAGAGAAGTTCTCGGAGTTCTAGAGTGGGAGTATCTCTGTATGAGACTACTCAGCTTTGGAGTTTCTCGAGCATTTTCCTCTGATAGTTACACTCGAGCTCTATTGATTCTCGCGCTTGTGCGCCGTAGGTTGATTCCCCTGAGAGCATGAGATGATCGGGTCATGTAGTCATTGATGTTTCCATATCGTATATTTCTTCTGGCGTGACTGTGCCTTCTGGTGTGAGCATGCTCTCGAGAAATCCTGTTGCACAGATAGATTCGACACCGTGTTTCTTGCATGAATCAAAGAAATGTGCTTGTATATCGTGCATGTTTACTACAGCTCGTGGGTCCATCTCAACACGGAGATCACCTCGACCGAGCATGGCGAGAGTGAGCTCATTTTTGGAGAGTATTTCCTCAGCATTGAGCACTGCATAAGGTGTCTCAAATTTTCCTCAGAGATTGCCAGTATAGTGGTATTCGTCACGCATGATCCGTATGAAATTATCTATATCAGCTGGAGTGCTGAAATAGGAGACCATGATATTGTCGACAAAATCAAATCCGAGAATATCTCGAGCAAATTCGATGCTTTTTCTGTCATGTTCTGTGATACACTCAATACCAAGAGGACGATTGCGGACGCATATTCATTTGCGACCACCCAGGACAAAACTATTACTTCCTGAGAGGATTTCTGTGCATTCTATGACAGCTCTGTCTTCTGACTTTTCTCGGACTGTGGCAGACATCTTACCATCATCGAATATCACGACATCACCTACCTGCATGACTTCGATAATTTGTGGAAAACAGACACGGAGCTTACCTGGTTCACAAAATCGCTCTTCTGAAGTCGCTGGCGCATATGTGACCTCGAGCATTTCTCCGATCTGTACTATGATATCACCCTCTAGTCCCATCTCGTGAATACGAGGTTTTGGTCACTGGAGATCTATCAGAATAGGGACGAATTTATGAATCATTCTGAGATATTCTGCGAGGGCATTTAGATCTGATTCTTTGCCAATATGTGAACAATTGACCCGGTATATACCTATCATATTGAGCGTCTCTGGGGTATCACAGAGGACTTTTGCGAGAGCTGGTCCATGGGTTGCGACTATATAGTTTTCTGGTATCGCTTTTTTCTCTTCACGAGTTGTGAGAGATATGTTTTTGAATGCTTCTAGAGCTTGAGCGTAGAGGAGTGTTTTTTCGTTTTGCATAGAGGGATTGTATTGGGAAAATATCTGATGCAAGCTTTCTTTTGTGAGAAAATGACTTCTCCTCTATACTGTTCTCTCTTACTTCTTAGCCTTTTTAATTATGAAGTTTCTCGTATCAATCTTGTTATCGGCTGTAGCTGTTTTTGCTGCTGCGTATCTGGTTCCAGGTGTCGAGCTCAATGGTTTTATGACAGCCCTCATCGTGGCTCTCGTCCTCGGCCTCGTTAATGCGACCATAGGTCTCCTCTTGAAGATGCTGACAGCACCTCTCAACTGGCTCACTCTCGGTCTCGTCTCACTCGTGATAAATGTCCTGATGGTCCTTCTGGTTGATAATTTCATCAACGGATTTAGTACCAATGGTTTTTGGGCCGCAGCAATATTTGCTCTTGTCCTCGCCATTATTCAGTCATTTCTCGGCGTCATGAAAGATTAATTTGGTATACTTATTTAAAAGACCTCCCAATTTAGGAGGTCTTTTATTTTTTAAAAATTAGATGTATTTTTTCGTGAGTTCCGTGAGTTGACTTGCATTGTGAACTCCAGAGGTTTGTGCCATGATTTGGCCGTCCTTAAAGACTATGAGTGTTGGTATACCCATAATACGAAATCGTTGAGCGAGATCCATATTTTGATCGACATTTACTTTGGCAACTTTTACTCCAGATGCTTTCTCTGCAAACTCAGCGAGATTTGGGAGCATCATCTGGCATGGCCCGCACCAAGGTGCCCAGAAATCGACGAGCGTAACACCAATTGAGACTTCTTTTTCGAAGTTCTGGTGATTGAGTTCTATAACGCGTGACATAAAAATAAGGGGTAAAAAATAAATTATAATATATGGCTCAGTTCTTGTATGAGAATTACAGAGCCGAGTATGAGCACGAACCATCAAAAGATGGGCTTGAGGACTTCTCAAGATATTTTTTTTGAGGCTTTATTGCCGATAAATATACCAACGATAGCGAGGCTCGCTATCTGTAAAAGAAGTATCCAATCCACTTCAGTTCCATGAAGACTACTCGTGAATCCTATGAGAGAATTGAGAGCGATGATAAAGAGCGAAGTACCTATTGCTTCTTTCATTGGCATTTTATTGAATATCACGAGAGCAGGGATAATCATAAAGCCTCCTCCAGCACCCACTAATCCAGTAATGGTTCCGACTGCTGCTCCTTCTAATATAATCCAGATAATGTGTTTTTTCTTTCCAGTGTTTTTGAGTTTCTGCGGGAAAATCATAGAAAGCGAAGCCGCTATCATGAGCACTGCAAAAAAACCAAGCAAGAGTATATCTTTTGAGACAGATATTCCCCAGATAAGTATATCGGCGGGAATACTGGGTAAAATCCATACACGCGTCAAAAACACTGCAATAACTGCTGGAATGCCAAATACCATAACCTGCATTGGTTTCACGAGTTTCTGTCGTGTGTATTTCATACCACCTATGAGGCTCGTGACTCAGACTATGAACAGGGAATAGCTCGATGCTACTACCATAGGAATACCAAAGAGATATACCAGAATAGGGACAGTGAGTATACTCCCTCCTCCACCGATGAGTCCGAGTGTGACCCCAACGAGAATGGATGATATGTAGCCGAGGATAATCATGGAAGGGGATTATGAGATGGTGAGTTTTTGTGCTTTGTATCCGTGTGATTGTAACCACGTGAGGGCGAGACTGGATTTGTATGCTCCTCCACAATAAGGCACATAGGTGATTTTTTTATCGAGTTCTGTGAAACGATGTGGTAATTCTTCGATAGGGATATTGATGCTCGGGAGATCGTAGGGATTGTCTGTCACTGTTCCGACGCTTCGCACATCGAGGATGCGTATGGATGGATTTTCTTTGATGTCGGCTCGTGTTGTTTTTATCGAATCTATATGGACATGTTCGAGGCTGTATATTCCTACGAGATTTTTCTCATATCAGATACTGAGAATATCGTGAACAATACTTTCTCTATTTGCATTTTTCTCAATGATAATGGCGTACTTTTCATCGGGCATGATGATGGCACCTAGTAGCCCTGTAAATGCTGCACTTTCTTGGTCGATATTGAGCGCATCAGTATGGACTGGATTCAGTGCCACTTTTTCCCATGTTCGGGTATCTATGATTCTGATATCTTTTGGAAGAGTGGTGAGTGATTTGATTTGTTCTTTTGACTCCGTGAAAGAAGTATTTCCTTTTTTATTTAGGAGGACACTATTGGTGAAGTATGCAGGGATAGCGGGCTGGTCTGAAGTGAGTTCTGCTACGAAATCCTCTCGTGACATATCCTGCAGCATAGGATTAAATTTTCTCTGATTCTCGAGCGTCGCCATATTCTGTTTACTGAGTCATTTTCCACACGATGTTCCAGCTCCGTGAGCGGGGAGTATCATAGTGTCTCTATCAATCTGTGGCAATATCGTACGAGTTGTGTCATACATATTTCCAGCGAGTTCTCTCTGTTGAGCCTTGATATTTCCGACGTTTTCTCTGAGATCCGCACGACCGACATCTCCGATAAAGAGCCAATCGCCTGTGAAGAACCCTATCTCTTTTCCGCGTGCGTCCAGAGTCATATAGCTGATACTATCAGGCGAATGTCCTGGTGTGAAATAAGAGACAATTTTTGAACTTCAAAAAGTTATCTCGTCACCATCTTTTGTTCCAACGTGAGGGTATTCAGCACCTACCTTTTCTCCGACATAAATCGTTGCTCCCGTTTTTTCATGGAGCTCGAGATGTCCACTGGCAAAGTCAGCATGAGGATGAGTATTGAGTACTCCGACAATTGTTGCATTTTTGTCTTTTGCAAAGTCTAAGTATTTCTGAATATCACGCTCAGGGTCGACGACTACTGCCTCACTGTCGCTCAGAGCTATGTACGAATAATGAGCGAGTTTTTTGTCTTCGAACTGACGTATGAGGAGATTTTCTCCTGTAACTTCTGTGCTTTTCTGATAGAGTTTTGGATTATTCCATGGCATCTTTCCGAGGATTTTTGCCATACCACACCATCCACTTATCCCTGCGAATACGAGACCAGCTCCGACGAAGAGGCTTATACCGATAAAAGGATATGCCATCCATGAGAGGATGATACCGAGGAGTACGAGCAATCCTGCTGCTACCTGGACTTGTCTCATGATGGGGAGCGGTCATTTTTCTTTTTCAATAGGACAATCCTTGCACACAGATATACCACCTGTCAGATTAGAGACATTATTGATACCTGATTGTGCTGCCCGTTTGATAAATTGAGAAGAGACATTTCCTGTGTTACAATAGGCGATAACCATGTCGTATTTTTCGAGTTTTTCTCGATAGCTCGTCGCATCAAATGAATCAAGCGGGAGATTGATAGAATCCCTGATATGTTCGAGATGATGCTCTCCAGGGGTTCGTACATCTATATAGATGATTTTTTTGCCAGATTGTGCGAGCTTCTGTGCTTCGGAATAGGTGAGATGATTCATAAAAAGTAGTGTAAAAAATAAATATTAATTGTTTCTGCCTCTGCCCATTCATCGCTGTTGTTCGGTGCTGAGGATAGCTTCGTAGTCGGAGAGTGATATGTATTTGGGTGTATAGCTTCATCCAGCCTGAGTGATATTTCGCACAAAGGCTCTCATGTGATTCTCTGAGCCTCTCTTGAGCTCGGCATAGACAGTAGCTATATCAGCGTTATCGATATTTTTCATCTGAGTATCGAGGTCGTAGATGTCGAGGTCTTCTATCGTCGCTCACACTATGAGTGCATCCAGGAGGGAAGTATTCCCTTGAGCTATGAGAGTGTCATAGAGTTTTTGGAGTTCTGGAGAGGTAAATACTCCTGGTTCTGATTTTGCTGGGTCAGGTATACCATACTTCGTCAGCAGTCCGAGAACTGCTCCTGTGTGTGTTTGTTCACTGGCAGCGATATTGCTAAATATTTGTTTTCCCCATTTCTGAGAGAGTGCTGTATAGACATCGTGTGCGAGTTTTTCTTCTTCTCTCATCCAGATGAGAGAATTTCTCTCTTGCTCTGATATGTCGCTAGTCGCGAGAGTGTCTGCGAGAGTAGGGGAGAGCATGTCGGCAGGGCTGACACTATATTCCACTTCTTCTGCAGGAGTGCTTGTTTGTGAATCTTTAGTCTCATAGATGCTGCAACCTGCGAGCATCAGAGTCGTGAGCGTGACAATAAATATATACTTCATATGCGATTGTTAAGAAATGAATGAGTTGCAAATATATAATTGATATATATACTGAAACTTAGTTTAGTATATTTACTTAGTTTCTTTTTGCAACTAATTTTATGAAAAAAGATTGTGACATCGCTGAGGTTCTGAATTTCATCAACAAAAAATGGATCATGGTTATCCTGAAAACCATGCACGATGGACATGAAACATTTACTGCTATCAAAGATGAGATAGGGGACATCAATCAAAAAATCCTCTCCACTCGTCTCTCTGAGATGGAAGAGGAAGGATTCATCGTGCGGGAAATAGTCCAACAAAAGCCAATAAAAATACGCTATTCACTCACCAAAAAAGGGGAGTCATTTTGTGCTCACGTCTGCGGACTACTGGAGTGGCAGAAGAAATGGGGTAAGTAGCCTGTCATACCGTTGAAAAAAAGTATACAGTTTTGATTCGTCATACCGTGCTCGACACGGTATCCAGACTTGATTCCGTCATCCTCGGGCAAGTTTTTTCATTGTGAAGCAGGGGAAAACGCGACCCGGGGATCCAGGTAAAAATATTTAATCCTTATAATTGTATTAGGCTCGCTCCGCGTAGTTTATTCTCCTGGATTCCGGGTCGTACTCATACCCGCCTACGGCATGGTATTCGCGTGCCCGGAATGACGGGAAGGGGAGACTATTTGTATTTCCTATCCTTCCAATTCCACCATTTGAGGAGTTCTGGGTCGCGTTTCTCGGGAGGAGTATCGGCGAAATATACCGCACAGCGAAAGGTATAGAGGAGACAAGGGTCCTGTTTACTTCCTCGGAGCTTATTCGCCATTTCATAGATGATTTCTGGATTCTGTCCTCGTAAATCCGATACCTCGATAAAACCCATTTCTACTAAATCACGGGCGATGACTTTTCAGATTCAGGGGATTTGGAGGAGAGGGGATTTCATTTTAGCCCAACATTCAAACTACTCCTACAATTAAGCTACCTATAAATCATAAAATAACTGCTCTTTGTAGAATTCTTAAAAATACCTCTTTTCATCTCAGTAATCACATTGCGTAAGACATTTCTACATTGTGTGCCGGAAGTACTAAAAGAGGGTCCTCTCATTTATTTATTTTTTCTAAACTTTTTTCTACTATATCATTTCTTTTGTTCATGCTTTTTATGTTTTCGTTGCAAATTAAATTAAGATACCAAAAAGCTCAAATAATTGAAAATATGCTTAGTATAATTGATATGTATAGCAGATTTTTATTTGTAAATTCATCCTGTAAAGTTGTTACAAAAGCGACAAACAAGAAATTAAATTGAATTATTTGTTTGCTTAAATCGTAGGTTAATTTCTCTGCCCACTTTTCAGCACTTTCTTGTAAGTACTTATGATCATCCTTTAATAAATTTTTAAAGAAAGAACGAGGATCTTCTCATATAGAGTAATTTTGGTTTGGATTATTTTCCATTAAAGATTACTTACAAGTAAGGCAAAGAGTATAGTGTGAGAAATGATTATGTTCCAAAATCCCCATTTATGATATATTTTTCAAGAATTCTTTTCTGCCAGATTACTGTCGTAATATTCTAATTCATCTTTCTCATATTTATCACTTTCATAAATGTGGCTAAGGAATCGTTCATGACATTCTCAGTAAATACCATCAAAATCATCCCTACCATCAATCATTTTTTCAAGATACTCTCTATCAGTTGTTGCAATATATAAGCTTAATTTTTTATTTATCACACTGTTCTTGAATATATATAACCCCATTAATTGAGGCATGTATTTAATTCACGATTGCACTATGAAGATTAGTATGAACAGAAGATTACAAACGACTAATGTTTCATTTGAGAGCTCTGAGGAGTTTACTATCAGAACTATAATCCAAAATCAGAAGATCATAAGCCGCTCTAGTTAAATTGTAAATTACTAACTATACCTTCTGCAATCCGATTCGTCCTTTGTCGTTGTCGACCTGGATGACTTTTACGTGGACTTTGTCTCCTGTGTTGACGACATCTTCTACGCGTTCTACTCGCTTATCAGAGAGCTTACTGATATGGATCATACCAGACTTGCCACCACCGATTTCGACGATAGCTCCGACACCTTCGAGGATTTTCACGACTTCACCATCGAATTCTTGACCGACTTCGATATCACGGACGATATTTTCGATAGCTTTTTTCGCACCTTCACCAGCTTCTTTGCTTGGACCAGTGATGACGACGGTTCCATCGTCTTCGATAGAGATTTCTACTCCGAAGTATTTCTGCATGTCCTGGATAGTTTCACCACCTTTACCGATGACCATACCGATTTTTGATGGGTCGATCTTCATAGAGATGAGTGCAGGAGCGTGAGGAGAGACTTCTGGACGAGGAGTTTCGATAGATTTGAGCATACCCTGGAGGATAAATTCTCGAGCACCTTTTGCTTGTTCGAATACTTCACGGACGATTGCGAGCGTGAGACCGTCAATCTTTGTATCCATTTGGAGCGCTGTGATACCTTTTCGAGTACCTGCGACCTTGAAATCCATATCTCCGAGGAAATCCTCTTGAGCCTGGATATCTGAGAGGACGACATATTTACCAGTTGCATCATCGAAGACCATACCCATAGCGACGCCAGAGACAGGTGCTGTGATAGGGACACCAGCATCCATGAGGGCGAGTGTCGATCCACAGACTGAGCCCATAGAGCTCGAGCCATTACAGGTGTGGACTTCAGAGACGACACGGACTGTGTAACCGAATTCTTCTATTTTTGGGAGGACAGGCATGAGGGCTTTTTCAGCGAGATTTCCATGACCGACTTCACGACGACCAACTCCACGCATCATCTTTATCTCACCGACTGAGTATGGAGGGAAGTTGTAGTGATGCATGTAGCGTCGTTCGTATTCTGGATACATACCTTCGACGAGCTCGTTATCGAGAGGTCCACCGAGAGTAGCGATAGAGAGGACTGATGTGACACCACGACGGAAGTGACCTGAACCGTGCGTGAGAGGGAGAAGACCAACTTCTGTCATGATAGGGCGTACCTCGTCACCTTTTCGACCATCGAGACGACGACCTGATTCGAGGATGTTTTTACGCATGATTTTTTTGACGAACTTGTAAACGAGTTCACCGATTTCGTTGCCGTTCAATTCTTCTGTATCCTCTGTGTAGCCGAGAGCTGTTTTTGCTTCCTCGATGATTTCCTCGAGTTTGTGGTGAAAATCTATCTTACCAATATTGTAGAGTGCTTCGATTTTCTCAGCAGAGAGTACTGCGAAGACTTTTTCCTCGAGACCAGCTACCCCAGCCTTGATATCGAGGTCCATCTTTGTGATAGGGTATTTTGCCTCTACTGTCGCGATGAAGTCTTTCTGAGCTGCAGAGAGCTCTGCGAGGACTTTCTGAGCGTACTCAAATCCACGCATAATCATCTCTTCACTTGCTTCCTTACCGCCCATTTCAACCATCGTGATGATATCTGCTGTACCTGCGACGACGAGCTCGTAGAGAGCGTTATTGATTTCTTCAAAGGTAGGATCAAAAATCATACCACCGTCTTCCATAACTGCGAGACGGACACCAGAGACTGCGTCTTCAAATTGATGAACACCAGCGAGCTGGAGAGCGATACTCGCACCAGCGATACCCCAGACACCGAAATCTTGTTTACCAGTCGCAGAGTAGATAGTTGGGATGATCTGGACTTCGTTTGTTGTGCCTTTTGGGAACATCGGACGAATAGGTCGATCGATGAGACGAGAATTGAGAATAGCAGAAGTCGTCGGACGAGCTTCACGCTTGTTGAATCGTCCACCACCGATATGACCAGTAGAATAAAAACGCTCCTGATAGTCGACAGAGAGAGGGAACCAGTCAGCTCCTGCTTTACCTTTTTTGCTGACACCAGCTGTGGTGAGGAGGACATGACCGAGTTCGTCCTTGATCGTGATGGCTCCATCGATGAGGAGGGCAAATGTACCAGTCTCAAAAGTGTATATCTTACCAGCGATAGTATAAGACTTCGAAATCGGAGTAATCTCTCCGACATTGTTGTCGCGAATACCTGAAATCATAAGAAAAAATGAAGAAAATAAGCGCTTCAAGGGAAGAGCCTAGACTTACGCCATAACTGAAAACTTCAGTCATCGAGCAAATCCAGAGAGTCCTCTCAGTGAAACAGGGGAATTATAGGGATTTTTTTGTAAAAAGCGAGAAAAAAAGACTCGTGACCCAAGTCTTAGATTGTCTCTAATTGGAGCCGATGACAGGAGCGAGTTTTACGCCGAGCTAGCGAGGAGAGAGTAAAACGAAGTGAGTCGAACTTGCGACCGCAAGAATATTTCGAATTATAGTTTTGGAGCCGATGACAAGATTCGAACTTGCGACCTGAAGTTTACGATACTCCTGCTCTACCAGCTGAGCTACATCGGCATACGGGCGAGTGTAATATGTTTGAGAGCTTTTACAAGTTTAATCCGACGAGATTTTTTCCAGTAATTTCTTCTCTACCTCAATAAATATATCTTCGAGTTGGTCCTTTTCTTCTTTTGTAAACTTTGAGAGTACCCAATCTGCTGCATCCATGTGAGGGTGTCGGCCTATACCTATTTTAATTCGTTTGATATTATTTGTTCCCAATGATTCAATAATCGAGCTGATACCATTGTGTCCGCCACCGCTTCCTGTCTCACGAAATCGCACCTTTCAAAAGTCCATATCTATGTCATCCGAGATGATGATGATATCCTTTGCTGCTATTTTGAAAAATGATGCACAGGCTTGGACACTTTTACCGGAGAGATTCATGTAGGTCTCAGGCTTCAGAAGAATACACTTGGTTCACTCGAGACTACACGAAGTATGGAGTCACTGATATCACTTTTTCCATTCCTCTGCACTCATCTGAGAGGCGAGATCATCCACAAAAAGAAACCCGACATTGTGCCGAGTTTCTCTGTATTCTTTTCATGGATTTCCGAGACCGACGATGAGCTTCATGGATATTATTTAGAGATCTCCTGTCCAGTTCCCGACACCATTTGGACTATTTCCGCCTTGACTACGACTTCCTCCGAAAGTAGGAATTCCTGATGATGAGCTGTTTGATGAAAAACCTGTTTGTCCGCTTGCGACAGCAAAACATGATTGGTCAGTATTTCCAAATACACGATCAGAGACGCACTTCATGGTCTGGAATATATTTCCTGGACTGAATTTCTCACCGATTGATTCAAATCCTACTGCTCGAGAGACTGCAGGTGTGACGAGGATAATCACAATCATCACGATGAGACCAATAAGCGAATAACGAATCATATTGATAGCCGGATGCACTTTTTGTTCATCGCCACCAGAAATGACTAACAAAAATCCTCACCAAAGTACGAACACAATTGTGAGGATAACAGCGATGAGGAGAAGTATAGCGATGCCGACGGTCATGAGTTCTTCCAGAGTATAAATCTGAGAAGATGCATCTGCAAAGGTGGATGTCTGAGCGTAGACTATTGAGGTGAACATGGTTCGACGAGGTTTAAGAAGAGCTTTTTATCACTTTTTATGCCGATAATACGGACGAGAGATTGGAGAGCTCGGATAGTTTTTCATCCACGACCAATCACACGCTTCATGTCATCACTGTGGACAGTGAGTTGGTAGCGTGTAGCGTCTGGATCTTCCTTGATCTCCAGGGAAACTGCGTCAGGGTTTTCGACAATGTTTGTGATACAAAAGCGTATAAATTTTTCTGCCATAAAAGGGGGAGAGGATAATACCGCTGAGCCACGAACAAATACTCTAAAACTCTACACTAAACAGTGAGAGAGTTTGCTTTGAGGAGTTTTTCGACAGAAGGTGACAATTGAGCACCTTGACCGACTCGAGAACGGACTTTGTCCATGTTGATTTCATACTTCTTTGTATGAGCATCATACCAGCCAAGGATATCTATTTCGCCAGATTTTACTGGTCTAGTGTGTTCTGTGACAACGATACGATAGTGAGGGAGATGTTTACGACCTGCACGAGAAAAACGAATCTTTAACATAAAAAAGGAGAGATAAGTACCCAGGTATTCTAGACAAATGTGTATAAATGCAAGTCTTTTTGGAAAAAAAGTGCATAATTTTGCTCTGGATGTATAAAAAAGTGGATTTCCTCTCTCTTTTTGCTATTATCTGTCACATGTTTGACTCTCTCAAAAAAAATGCGGATATCTATGTTTCTCTCGAAGAAACTGATCAACCAATGACCTGGTGTGATGATTGTGGAAACTACGGCATCCAAAAAGCACTTTTCCAAGCGCTGACGCTCGAGTGACGACAACCATCTCAGACGATTGTCGCCTATGATGTCGGATGTTCTGGCAATGAATCTGATAAGGTGGGGCTTACCACGATTCATGGGCTTCATGGTCGAGTTCTCCCACTCGCAACTGGTATCAAAATTGCTCATCCTGAGATGACGGTCATAGCTCACGCTGGTGATGGTGCGACTCTGAGCGAGGGGATTAATCATCTCATTCATACTGTTCGACACGACAGAAATATTCTCTTCATACACCATGTCAATGCGACATTTGGCCTCACAACTGGACAAGCAAGCTCTGTGACGCTGCCTGGTACGAAAATGAATGCGACTCCTCGCGGTGTCGATACGCCCCCAGTTGATTCGCTTCGCATACTCTCTGGATGTAATCCATCGTTTGTCGCACGGACTCTCTCTTATGATATGGATCATATGACAACCGTATTCCAAGAATGACTCCGTCACCCAGGTTTTGCCTATATCGAAGTCCTCCAACTCTGTCCCACCTATAATCGTGTGCAGAATCGCGAATGGTATGAACGAAATATTGTTCATGTCTGAAATGGTTATATGCCAAACTATGAGAGTTTCCTCTCGTGTCTCAAATTGGCAAAAATGCCTGTAGGGGTATTGCTCAACGAACCGAGACAGGATATTCAAACAAGAAAGAATCTCATCGAAGAAGTGAGGAAATATGACATTGCTCACCTTCTGTAGTCCCTATCTATATCCGACTCAGAGTCAGTCTTCGTACTTTTTATGAAAAAAGTACCAAAATCATTTAGGGTAATGAAACTCGCTATAAACAGCTTTCAGCTTATTCTCTGTATTCATCCCGCTCAGACAGTCATTACCCTAAAAACCTATTTCTGTTTTTGAGAGAATTGTTATAATGTTTTAAACAAATTAAAATTTATTTATGGCAGAACGAATAACCTGGGATCAATACTTCATGGGACTGGCGCTCCTCTCCGCTCAGAGGAGTAAAGATGCTCGTACCAAGATAGGCGCGTGCATCGTCGATTCACATAATCGAATTGTGGGAATTGGTTACAACGGATTTCCGCGAGGATGTCCTGATGATGAATTCCCGCATGCACGTGGCCGAGATGAAGAGGGGAATCTCCTGCGTCTGTATGATTCAAAACACGCTTATGTCGTCCACGCTGAGGCAAATGCTATATTGAACTCTATGGGTCGAGATATGCAATGAGCGACTCTCTACTGCGCTATGCCGACCTGTAATGAATGCGCGAAGCTCATCGTCCAAGTTGGCATTAAACGCGTCGTCTACCTCACCAGTCCTACATATGAGGCTCGTGATGAATTTCTCGCCGCAAAGAGGATGTATGCCTCTGCAGGAGTTCTCTGTGAACTCTACAATGGTCCGACAAATAGCCTACAGCTCAATTTTGATGATGCTCACGGGAAGAGTGAAAAGTAATTATTTAACTAGCGGTTCTCCATCCCAGTGAATTAATTCTTCATCTGTAATATTTTTCGGTAAATGGTAGGCTCCTAATCTTCTTTCGAAAATAGCAGTATTTCAGGATCTGTATTCTGAAAGGGCTTTTCTTTTTTCTTTTATCGTTGGGGCTGGTTTATTTGGATACCCTGTCCAAAATTCTACGACTCGAACCTTTTTCATTTTTTCTCTCCATTCATCATTACTACTAGAGAAAGTATTATCACAGTTTTCTAGAGGTCCTCTTCGCATAGCTTGTTCGTATTTTTCTCTTTGTTTATTGACCAGCATGGTTGCTAGACCATATTGACATAGTTCAGTATGTTCTGGACTTCAGGGGTCCCCATTTACACAATCTGCATCTATTTGTTGTAGTTCTTGAGGAGAGAAGAGTGAATGTCTTTGTTCAAAGAGTTCTTCCAATGTATATCCTGCTTCTTTTACCTTTCTTAATGCGTCGGGAATTTCGGTAATTGCTATTATTTCTGGCATATTATTTTTTCTTCAAAATATCAATAAATGTCTCACTCGGGATTGAGACTTTTCCAAATTCTTTCATCTTTTTCTTTCCCTTCTTTTGTTTGTCGAGGAGTTTGTTCTTTCGGGTGACATCGCCCCCGTAGAGGTGCCCTATGACATCTTTTCTGTGTGGTGAGATGGTTTCACGAGCGATGACTTTCGCACCAATAGCTGCCTGGATGGGGATAGAGAAGAGTTGTTTTGGGATGGCTTCTTTCAGCTTGCCACAGAGCTCAACTCCGACATGGAATGATTTACTTCTGTGTGTGATTGTTGAGAAAGCTGAGACTCGCTCGTTGTTCACGAGGATATCTATCTTCACAAGGTCGTCTCTTTTGTAGTTCAATTGTTCGTAGCTCATACTCGCATAGCCTGATGAGCGAGATTTTAGTTCGTCGTAGAAATCGGTGATAATCTCTGCCATGGGTATCTCGTAGGTCAGGATTGAGCGATTCTCATCGATATATGCCTGATTTTTGTAGATACCACGATGTTCTTGAGCGAGCTTCATCATCTCACCGACCATATCTGACCGAGTGATTATCTCGAGCTTCACAATAGGCTCTTCTATCCATTCGTAGGTTCCTGGTTCTGGGAGATTTTCTGGATTTCTGATCCAGAGGCGGGTGTAGGTTTTTTCTCCAATCTGTTCGACCTTGAGAGGAGTATTCTTGAATTCATGGCTGTGGTCTCCGGGCATCATCACTTGATAGGTCACTTGAGGAGATGTTAAAATCACATCCAAATCAAATTCTCGATCGAGGCGCTCCTTTACAATTTCCATATGGAGGAGTCCGAGAAATCCACAACGGAATCCATGTCCGAGAGCGGGGGAGACTTCGTGTTCGTTTGTCAGACTACTGTCACTCATCTTGAGTTTCTCGATGTCCGTCTTGAGCTGGTTGTAGTCTTCTGTATCGACCGGGTAGACTCCAGCAAAGACATAGGGGACAACTTTTTGAAATCCTGGAATAGGGTGTTTGTACTCTGGTGCACCGGCAAAAATAGTATCTCCGACGCGGGCTTCTTGCAGTGTCTTAATTCCTGTGACTATGTAGCCGATTTCTCATGATTTCAGTGAGGGGAGTGGGTGATATTCTGGTTTGAAACAACCTACTTCGAGAACATCGACAACAGTGTCGGTACTCATGAGTGTGATTTTATCGCCTCGTTTTATCTCACCTGAAAAAATTTTGATATAGATGACGACACCACGATATGAATCGTACTGAGAATCAAATATTAATCACAACTTTACACTTTCTGGAACGACTTCTTCAATTCACCAAATCCCCCCTACCCCCCTTTCTCAAGGGGGCATCGCTGCAATTATTTCTCACTTTCGATTTATTTTTCTTGGTTCGGGGATTCGCTCAACGATAGCATCGAGGACTTTGTCGACATTGGTTCCTACCTTTGCAGAGACGGGTATGATATCCGCTTCATCGCAACCTATCAGCGAGACTATCTCGCGTGTGACGCGTGGGACATCTGCGCTTGGGAGGTCTATCTTATTCAGGACGGGTATGATGACGAGATTATGTTCAATCGCCATGTAGAGATTTGAGAGTGTCTGAGCTTCGATTCATTGCGTTGCATCGACCACCAGAACGACTCATTCAACTGATGCCAGACTTCGCGAGACCTCATACTGGAAATCCACATGTCCTGGCGTATCTATGAGATTGATTTCATTTCCTTTCCAGGACATCCGTACTGGTGTGAGTTTTATTGTAATTCCACGCTCCTGCTCTATCTCCATTGTATCGAGCATCTGGCTGTTTTTCATTTCGCGTTTTTCCTTGGTTCCTGTGAATTCGAGCATCCTATCTGCAAGGGTTGATTTGCCGTGATCGATATGCGCAATAATTCAGAAGTTTCGGATAGACATGTCTGTATCTTAATAAAAAGGATGAAAATGCAATTTTTGTCGCTACAAAGTTTGATTTCTATGGGATTTTATGATACCATTTAGTTATGAAAAAAATCATTCTCATTCTCTGGTCGCTTTCAGCGCTTGCTTTTGCCCTCACAGATACCGATGCAGATGGTGTAGCAGACGACCAGGATATCTGCCCGAGAGTCTATGCTCGCTCGACCACAGGCTGTCCTACACTGTCGCCCGCAGTCACTAGTGTGAGTCTAAATAGTTGTATCGCTGCTCAGCTCAAGAATGGTAAAATAATTGCCACTATTCGTCCTATCTGTGATGCTACTACAAAAGTATGCCCACGGGTCGCCAATATTCTCGGTGTACAGTCGTGTGACCCTATATTTCCTGTTATTTTTGACCAGAAGAGTGGACTCGTCCTCGTCAGAGGAAGTATTTATATCGTAGATTACACCAAATAAACCATGCGACGCTTTCTCGTTTTTCTCTCTATATTTCTTTTTTCTTTTCCGCTCGTCTTTTCGCAGGATGCAAATAGTCTGTCTGCGTCTATCTCACTCTTTCCGAGTTATGAAAAAACTGCTGAAGTGACCTCATCTGATACGCTCAAAAAGCTCAAACAGAGACAATTGGAGATTTTATCGATTATAAGTATTGAGAAGCAGAGGCCTCTTAATGAAAATGATGAAACAGCTGAACAAAGGAGAGAGGATTTTCTTCAGAAAAAACAGTCAGAGCTCGATGAAATCAATCTCGATATTGAGCGTTTGCAAGAATTGCGTTCTCATCAAATAGGCAGTACTATTCAGCAATTTTCGTGGTATCTCCTGGTATTTATATTTATCTACTTCCTCCATGTTGTTTCGAGAAGTTTCTTGTCTCGTTTTGCGGGCTGATTTTCCAAATCACACCGAGAAGTTCTCTTCTCCCTCCACAAATGGTTTTTCTACATTCTCTTCTTCGCGGCCCTTCTGATGATATTTTCTGCTGAATTTATCTCATTCCTGCCTTTTATTGCAATTCTCACGACGGCCATTGGTTTCTCTCTCAGAGAAGTGGTGTCGTCTTTTATCGGATGGTTTGTGATAGAAGCTGATTCTGGTTATCAGCCCGGTGATCTCATAGAGCTCGATACTATGACTGGTCGAGTCAAATCTATCACGCCCCTCCTGACGACTATCGAGGAGTATTGAGTGCAATGATTTACCGGTAAAATCATATCATTTCCAAACAAAACTATTTTTGAGAAAAGTATCAAAAACTGGTCCCATGGTTCTGATTTTCTCATGATATCAAATGATTTTCTCCTTACCTATGAGAGTGATATAGCCGCCGCAAAAGAGCTCCTCATGGAAGTCGTCGGATACAATGCTCTGCCTCAGTACTATAATTCGAGAAAAGAAATCAGCCTCTTCAAATCTATCTATAATTTCACAGATGCTGACCTCAAACCCCAGATTCATGTACTCACTGATCATCGAGGTATCATCCTCCGTGTGAGAAATCTGGTGCACATGAAGGATAGATTTGTCGAACAATCTCGCATAGCCGAAACATTTATCTCACGAGTTCAGAAGTCAAAAAATATCGCCATGGGCAAGATATAGTTATCTCTTCCAACGAGCGTACACTCCTGTCGTAATACTCCTCTCACCCTCCGTTTCCTGTATGCCGAGCTCGCCATGCTCTATCGTGCCTGCTGGCAGTATGTCTGCGAGGATATTTGCCAGTGTCGTCGAGAATATGCTCGAGGCATAGGTATTTACGAGGAAGAATAGGGGATCTGGAGAGATGATTCTCTTTATACTCTCGAGAAGGAGAGGAAAAGAAGTATCGAATTCCCATTTTTCACCATTGGCTCCATGACCGAATACCGGAGGATCCATGATAAATCCGTCATAGGTATTTCATCTGCGTGCTTCTCGTTCGACAAATTTGACCACATCCTCGAGTATCCATCTAATAGAATCATTGGGCAAAGCTGAGAGTTCCATGTTTTTCTGAGCCCATCCAATGGTTGGTTTTGATCCATCAACATGAGTTACCTTAGCCCCTTCTTTTGCACAGGCTATTGAGGCTATTCCTGTGTAGGCAAAGAGATTCAATACTTTTACTTCTTTTCTACCAGATTTTCGGATAATTTCTCTCGTCCAATCCCAGTGGACAGCTTGTTCAGGAAATACTCCCACATGACGATAAGGAGACCATCGACATTGCCATGTGAGATCGCCATAGGACATCACCCAATCTCGGACATCGTCGGGTGTTTTCATCCAGCTTCCTTGACCGCCACCACTTTTGTCGAAAAAAGCATCCCAACTCCAATCTTCTTGTCGGCGGCCCCAGAGCGCTTGAGATTCCGGTCGTGCTATCTTGAAACTTCAATAACGCTCAAATTTCATACCATCTCCAGAATCGAGGAGTTCATAGTCTGGGTAGGATTTGAGGAGGAGATGGGAGGCGATGAGAGGCATAAAAACTAAAAATACAAAGTACAAAGTACAAAAGACAAAATAGATGAGTTATTCTCAGATAATAGTGCGAATGGTCTCGTTCACAAGAGAAAAATCGCCGTCGTTTTCTATAACAGTATCAAAGGCTTCGAAATATTTGGTCCGCATACCTTCTGATCCAGGATTGAGAAAACCTATTTTGAGGAGTGCATCGTAGTCGAATCCTTCAATCATTCCGATGTCTCACAGGCTATCACCCAGGAGGATGACATTTTTTCTATCTTGAATCTGTGTAAACACAGCCGGAAAATCCCTCAATACTGTTTCATCTTTATTATATGAATGAACGATAGGTTTTCATACATCTCTTGCGATGCCTTTTTCGTCCCAGATAAATCGATTACAAACGAACGAAATATTTGGAAAATTACACTGATTTTTTGTGAGAAAAAGTGGGACAGCTTCACCAATAGCACTCGCAGAAATGATGACCACAGGGATATTATTCTCATTCAGGAGTTGTAATGTTTCAGCAACTTTTGGACGAAGTTCGAGATGGCTTTTTTCGGTAATACTTTCTACATCGGTTTTTGTGAGTCAACATTCGATCATGAGTTCGAAATGCTTCTGCCACCATTCTCTCATCAGTCATTTTTTCTCTTCGAGAGGAATATTTGGATCTACTTCAATCGGACGATAGTGGTCAAAAAGTTCATGTGCTCGTGATGCGTAGTCTTCTCTCAAGTATTCTCCACTGCGAAGGAGTGAAACAATAGAACGAAATTTCCTTCATGTTCATGCTAACGTGAGAGTCAGATCAAAGTCAGCGAGGATATGGAGATTGTCAGGAGAACAAGAAAATTTCATAGTGTCTTAGTTCTGAATTAAAGATTCTTCGTCTCCTTCTTTCACCACTCCGCTCTGTAGATCTACCATACCAGCGTATTTCTTTCATAGCTTGAGGAGTTCTTTATGTGTGCCTCTTTCTACGATTTTTCATTTTTCGAGGACGATGATATCGTCTGCTGATTTTACTGTCTGGAGCCTGTGTGCTATAACTATAACGGTGCGACCTTCGAAGAGGTGTTCAAATGCTTTTGCCACCTTCTCCTCACTGTAGCTATCAAGTGCGGCTGTCGGTTCATCTAGGAGGATGATTTCCGGATTTTTGAGAAATATTTTTGCAATCGCTAGTCGTTGTTTCTGTCCTCAGCTCAGTCTGACACCACGCTCGCCAATTTCTGTTTTTATCCCATCTTCGAGCTCATAAATAAAATGACACTCCGCGAGTTCTATAGCCTGTTCTATTTCTTTTTTTGTTGGTTTTTTCTTTGTTCCATAGAGGAGATTTTCTTCTATTGTGCCATCAAATACTGATGGTTCCTGAGTGAGATAACCGATATGAGGATAGTAGCTATCGAGTCGTATTTTTGAGATATCCTGACCATCTATGAGGAGCTCTCATCCTGTTGGCTTCATGTAGCCTGCGAGGAGTTTCATGAGGGTTGTTTTTCATGATCAACTCCGACCTACTAAAGCCGTCCTCTTTCATCCAGATATCTTCATTCAGAAATTTTTTATGACTGTATTATTTTTTTGATAGGAAAAATTCAAATTTTTCAATTCGTAATCTCCATTTTTAAATTCAAATTTTTCACCTCGATCGTATCATTCGATTTCATCTGTTTTATCAATAAAATCCCAAAGTTTTTCAACATGCACTATTTCTTTTGTGAATGTAATATACCATTCTATGAGGAGATTAAAATAACTCGAAAATGTTGCCATAAGTCACATAATCGAGCCAAGTTCTGCTATAAATAAAGGATTAACCCCTTCAGTTTTTGCTCGTTCGTAGAACAGTACACAAATGCTTAATGTAAATGTTGCAATAATAACCCTGCTTATTTGCCAGGTCCCTACATTTATACTTTGTATTTTTTGAGATATTTGTCTGATGTCTATATTTATATCCACGAGCTTTTTTATTTCTCACAAAATTCTGTTATTTTGAAGCACTTCAAATTTGTTCATGATCATCTTTGCCTGCTGCCTTGATTTTTCAACATATATATTTTTCCTCTTGAGCCGCATGTTATATCCATATCGTGAAAAAATTACCAGATTGAGCATAATCAAGACAAACATGACGAAGAACATTCAGACGTATACGCTCGATATTTTTACAAGTATTACTACGGAGAGAGAAAGTAATCCCACCCATCTAGATACATTTGTTACTGTATCATTGAGGAGCATAGACCACTTGTCTGTCCCACTTCAGATTATGTTTATCATTCTTCCTGTTCAGAAATTTTCTATTGTATTGGCATTTCCTTTAAAAAATCTGATAAAATATTCTTTTATCATGGCATTTTCCATACCTATTTGTGGTATGCACCATACATAATTCCTCAGTATCCAGATAAATACCAGTGATATCGCAAAGGCAAAGACTATAGCCCATAAAATATTCCAGAAATTATCTAGAGACCCTCAGGAGAAACTTCTGGTTATAACTTCGATCATGTAAATCTGGATATATCATGTCGATGTTCCTGCAAGTGAGGCTATACCTGTCAAGAAAATAAATGTCCATTTATCTTCAAAAGCTGGTTCCAAAAACCGTTTTGTTTTTTGCCAAAAATTCATGTGACTATTCTAGAGTATTCTCTGCAAATACAACTTCATCTACTCCTTGGTCCCAGCTGTCCTGTGGGATATCTGGAAATATCTGACAAGCGAAACATACTCCGATACTTTCTAGTATTGGATTATTTGCAAGCAGTTTGTCGTAGAATCCACCACCTCGTCCGATTCGCTTTCCGTCGATGGTAAATGCTCTTCATGGTACTATAATAAGACTCTTCTCAGGTAGTGAAATATCTGTCATGCCTTGATGAGGAAGCACTATGACAGTCTTTCACTGATTCTGGAACCAATTTGTCATGGTGGTTATATCTACTTCATCAGCAAGTGGCTCGTAGGTTATGAGCGCCTGGAAATCTTTTTGATTCAGATTTTGTATAAGATTTTGACAGACTTCATCACTTTCCTGTGTCTTTGAATCAGGCAACATTGATCCTATTTTTTCCTTCACGAGGAGACGGATTGTATTTTTATCCATCCTGTGTGATTATCGGAGATATTTTGACTTGTTTGCTTCATGTTCAGCTTCGCTCGTTGCTGTTCGTATGATTCCCTCAGAGTCATGCAGGTAATACCATGCTGCTGTTTCGGCCGTTGCATTAAGTGTCGCCATAAATGCTTCTTTTGATATGCTGGCTATTGGTGTTGGGGGGAGCCCCATTTTTGTTCTAGTATCGTAGATGTTATTTTTTGCATCACGAACACTTTTTGCCAGGCTATAGTGATTGTTTACATATTTTTGGCATTCATTTCCTGGTATGAGCTCAGCGTAGCAGACGGTGATATCAGCACCTATGTGCCATCCTTGGCGGAGTCGTTTCTTGAGAATATCGGCGACTATCGGGAGCTGAGTAGAGCTCTTTTCTTCTTCACCGACGATAGAGGCGAGGATGAGTACATCATAAAATGCATCAACAGGTTTGCCACTGGCGAGAAATGGATCGTAGATTCGTATCTGGAAATTATCGAGCATTTTACTTACCATAGTCTCGAGGTCTGTTCCGCCAGTTATCCTGTATGTATCTGGCATGAGAAATCCCTCAAGAGAAGTTTTTCCCGCGAGAAATGGGTATTTCGGGGTGAGGGCTGTGATGAGGTTTTGTTCTTCCTGGAGGAGATCGCCGTCGATATTGTTTTTCTTAAATGCCTCTGCCATTTCAGCTTTATGC
>JBFZBA010000060.1:0-5936 GCA_041308705.1 Candidatus Altimarinota bacterium | reverse complement strand
GTAATCGATACGAGCGAGCCCTCGACAGTTGAGGGATGAGTAGATCACTCGTGATGCGAGAATCAGTCTTTCCTGGAGGTCGGGATTTATATTATCTGGGAAAATCTCATTACTTCCATCTGATTCGTACTTCTCTTGCCAGTCAAAAAATGCTGCTTTCACATTCACGATTTGCATGATAGGCAGAGCTTGAGCATCATTTGGTGCTCCATATACCCCCACAGTATATTCTTCTCCCTCGATACACTCCTGGACGAGGGCTGTATCAGGAGCGGTATTGAAGTGTTTGTTTTCTACGACTATCCCTTCAAGAGAAGCATTTTTGATGCTATCTATAGCTGCCATGAGCTCGGTGTAGGTAGAGACTTTTTTGGTAAATGCTGAGCTACCTCCCATATTTGGTTTCACGATGAGCGGATAAGGGAGTTGTTCCGTTTCTTGCGAGATATCTATATCATCAAATGTTGTCACACCAACGAGCCATGAGCGCGGTATTTTGACCCTTTTCTCTATTTTTTCTACCACACAGTTTGTGCGAAATTTATCGATACAGAGAGCATGCGTCGTCGCAGGACTTCCGATATATGGTAATCCCAGTGTTTCACAGAGTCAGGTCAGCACACCATCTTCTCAGTACTGACCGTGGATATAGGGGAGTACGATATCATATTCGTGATATTTCTCCAGAAAAACATCGAGCATTGCAGGCACATCAAAGACATCACAGGTATGCTGGGTTTGAGCGATGAAGCTCGTGAGTCATTCACTGCTTCGGAGGCTGATAGGGCGTTCTGCAGAGATACCGCCAGTGAGGAGGGCTATACGCATGAATTGAATTATAAGATCTTATTCTAGTGCAAAATTCAAAATTCAAAGTGCAAAATTGTGGAAGTTTTCATTGGTGAAAATAAAAAATCCTCACATTTTGCATTTTGCTCTTTGCATTTTTAATTTGTAGAGCTATTGGATGGCATTACCACCGGCGCATTCATGAATTCATCGATATAGTATTGCTCGATATAGTCTCGTGTTCTCTCCCAGAGATCACCGTAGGGAAGTGCATAAAAATCTACCTCAGATGCGAGGTTAAATCGTCGTAGCATTGCTGCTATTGCTTTATCATAGGGATTATAGGATGAGTATTGTTGAAATACTTTTCCAAAGAGTGTGGTAATACTCGAGTAGGTGACATGACCCCAGAGATCTGGTGAGCTCTGCATGACGAAGAGGGTATTGCCCTCTGTCCTGTATTGTGTTGGCTTTGGTGAGAGTGCTTCGACGACCGCTCAGAAGTTTTTACTTTCGAGATTGGCTACGACCGTCGCATCACTCGTGAGTATCTGTGTTATTGTTGGCTTGTACTGTACCTCTCCAGAGAAATTGAGGTAGAGCGTCTGATCACCTGCATTTTTGAGTGTCTGAAGTGTTGCCATGATAGCGAAGACTTCCTTACGAGTTGCTGGATTATTGTGATTCCAGAGGAGCTTCACAAATCCACCAGAAGCATCCTGAGTCGCTGTGATAACGCCTGCATTGAGCGCTGTTTGGAGGAGATTTTCTTGCCATTTTTCTGCAGTTTTACCACTTGCATCATAAAATGTCCCATCCTCATTATCGTGTACTTCGATATCCATGCCTGATCCTTTCCATGCGAGAGCGAGAGCCTCTGCTTTAGTGATCTTGTCTCGAGGTCTCGTCGTCGCGCTATCACGAGTGATGAGACCACGGTCGGCAGCGAGTTCTACCGCACGGCATACCCATGAATCTGGGTGAGTCTTCGTGAAAGTCGCATCAGTGAAATATCATTTACAGGTGTAATTATTTGGGAGGGCCACATTCTTCAGCTTCAGTGTCATACCAATGACCTCCTGACGAGTAATGCTATCATCGAGACGGTATTTATCAGGATCTGTCCGCTGATCGACGATGATATTCGCAGCAGCGAGACTATTCGCCGTCGCGACATCAGCACTCGTATAGGCCATACTTTTTTCTACGAGCAAAATGCACAGGACCACAGACAAAATAATTGAGGTTTTTTTCATAAAAACGAAGAAGGTAAATACTTACCACTCCAGCATATATCTTTTTATGTCTGTGCAAGTCTATCCCTCATGACAAGGTCACAAAGATGCTCACAACTAATTTGCAGGAGACAGTTCTGTTTTATATATTATCCAAATAAATAATCCTCCACATAAAACGATAATACTGATCGGTAAATAATGAGATACACGGGCATGACGAGCTAAAAATCTTTGTTTTTCAGTTTCAGAAAGTGAGCTAAACTCTTTTTGATACTCTTGTAATTCGTCATGAGTTAGGTTGATACCTTGTGTTTTCAGGAGTGACAATAATTTTTCAGTGGAAAAATCTTTTACAGAAGATGATTCTCATTCCAAGACATCTAGTGCTTTTCAAGCCGTCGCATTTTTTGAAAAATATTCTCATATGATCATGCCCGATCATCATATAGTTCCACATGTTATAGCAGTAATTAAACATCACTGAGACATACTATAGAGTTAGTTATTTTCCTCTTCGTCGAGGCCGAGAGACTTCTTCAGGTCATCGATTTTACCCGCATCTTCGTTGGCTTTTTGACGATTTTTGAGCTCGTCGATATAGATTTGTTTGAGTTGAGTCCATTCTGCTTTTTTGTCTGTGACGAGTTTTTTGATGGTTTCTCCTTCTTTTGGCATGAGTTTACGGAATTCTTCTCGTTCCTCGGTGAATACTTTCTTGAGTTCGTCTATCTGATACTGAGAGAGCGTAGGGATAGCATCGACGACGCGTTTTTTCTCAGCGACTGAGAGGGAGAGTGAGTGCTCGAGGAGGTCGACGAATTCTTTTTCATCAAACTGTGTCAGTGGGTGAAACGACACGAGGTCCATGATAATCTGATTGTCGTCTGTGTTATAGCGACCGATGAGATCCTTGAAAAATGCTTCAGCTGCAACTGGATCAAATCCTGGAAGTGGTTGTCCTCCTGATTGATCGCCTTGCTGGGCTCCTCCTGTTGCGCCTGTTGTGTCCTCTGCCATAGTGGGAATTGTTAAGAACGGAAACCATTAGAATCGAGAAATGATTCTACTTTCTCGCGCAGTATATCATCGAATACACCATTTGTCCAGACTTTTTCTACATCGTCATCTGCGTCCAAATCTTGGAGAAGTTTCATCACTTTCACCCCTTGATCAAAATCGGTGATTTCTAATTCCATATTCGGGAGATATTCAAATCCGCTCGAAGTCGCTTCGATATTCGCATTTCTTAGGAAATTTGTCACATCAGAGAATTGTTCACGCAGACAGATAAGCTGCGTTTCATCACCATCCACAATATAATCATCACATCCTGACTCGATGATTTGGTCTTCTGTAATAGCATTTGAAGCAACTACGAAGACCCCACGATAACGGAACATATGATTGGAAACCGAACCGGTCTCACCGAGATTGCCACCATTTTTATTGAAATATGAACGGAAACTACTCGCAGTGCGATTACGATTATCGCTCAGTGCCCGGACGATGACAGCGACACCACCAGCTCCCATACCCTCGTAGATGATGTCCTCGATAGCGGCAGCATCTTTATCCAGACCAGCTCCACGACGGATAGCTTTATCGATGACATCTCGAGGAACACTGTCCTTTTTTGCTTTTTCTATTGCTGTGAAGAGACTCGGATT
The DNA here is from genome assembly GCA_041308705.1 of Candidatus Altimarinota bacterium. Classification (GTDB taxonomy): domain Bacteria; phylum Patescibacteriota; class Gracilibacteria; order BD1-5; family JAGOOR01; genus JAGOOR01. Next base: position 2,242 of record JBFZBA010000060.1, on the reverse strand, counting down.
CTCATCGGGATTGGCTCCTCACTTTGCTGCGAGAGATATGAGTTTCGAGTGCATACCGTAGACTTTCCCTTTTTGGAGGGAACTTGCGGCCTTCTTGTTTGCCATGACTGGTCAGCGTCACATAGTTTCAGGGGTTAATTATGGGGCTATTTTATCGAGATTTTCTATTGGGCAAGTGCTCTCTAAGTTTGCAAATATATACTTATTATTTATAATACATAAATGAGCATACATGCAACACCTGAAAACTCTTACTCGCGAGAAAAAATCCCAACTCTTGATAATTTCTCGGCAATTCAGGAGCGCGTTGTTGCTCTCTGTAATCTAGTACAGAGGAGGGAGATAGCGACGGAAGAAATAGCACGACTCAATCGTATACTCACTACCATTATCTCGTCCATACGACGCTGTCTCAAAAATCCTGGAAGTGGTGAATTGGACACTATTTTTACCGATACACTTCGCGACATGAGTATGAAGGCTAGAATTAGAAATATTTATACCCCTCTCCCGATTGAACTGGGAGATTTCATGAAGCTTTCTCTTGCAGAACAATGCATCTATCTCTTCTCCGAGCAATGAATCAATGATATAGAAGGTGCGGTCTGTCATCATTGGACTATTTTTTGGTATAATTTTTGGCAAGAATGTCGACGAGGTACTCTCTACGAAAATTGATCAATTCGACTCTGTCAGAGAACAAATAATAATGCAGAAATGCGATATACTCAGCATTCATTCTTGCTTCTCGAGCTTGAGAAGACCTATGTCATTAGCACAGATGGGAAAATAGGTGTCACCATGAGAGAGGCTACCAATTTTAGTACACTTGAAAAAGATGTGTTTCGTACTGTTCGCTCAGGAGAAGAAGCTGTTTTAGAGAAAATTCGTACCTTCAAAACACTTTCTTCTTTTGCAAAAAAACTCGACGCGATTCCCGGCAAAGAGCTGCAACTATTTCTCGTATTGAGTGAGTGAAAAGATCAGAAGGTGTAGGGTGTTATCCTGACCCGAGACTCTACTTCACCCGACAAACCCTTCTAAGCTCAGCTCTGTCTGATTCTGTGAGCTTTTCACCTTTCCCAGCATTGAGTCGGTACATGATAGCCTCAGCATCGCTGACATGGTTCATCTGCACAGCATGTCCCAGCTCATGGATGAGCACGCGAGCGAGCTTCGTCGCATCACTGAATTCGTAGATATTGATGCGTTTTCACTCGGTATCGTAGATATATTCTCACTCGCTGAATTCTTCTCCCCGGGTCTTTCCCGTGGTGTTATACGTATCGACATCGAGTTTTAATTCTTGGACGAGAGTATTTACCTGAGCACCCAGGTCATTCGTTTTCGTGATAGTATTATTGAGCTCGGTGAGCGAAGTATCCGCTCGAGCGATACGACTATTTATCTCGAGCCGTTGTTTCTCGAGTCGCTCGTATTCCGCTTCTCATGCTCCTCCTCGCTTATTTGCCCGTGCTACCTCTCTCTGATACGCACTTTGGAGATTTTTGAGCTGAGCCACTTCTCTCTCGTAGGCTGTTTTTTCCTTGAGTAGCTGAGCAGAGAGCCTCTCATATTCTGCCACAAGAGTTTCATAGTCTTCTTTTTTATCACCAATGGCCCCACCTATTTCCTGGAGCTTCTCCGTCGTCTGCTGCCTGGCATCGTAGATGAGATTGACCGTCATATCACCACCACTCTCCACATATTCGAAGAGTTCTTTTCCTGCGACATCTTCCCACGCATTCTCTGCCATCGCTATACGCATGAGAAAATCCGCTCGTGACAATCCAAACTGTGTGTCAAAAGTCCCCAGCGAATAGGTCACAGGAATAGCACAAGGGAAGTACACGTGCACGACAGTTCTCATCCGGAGCATGATCTCATCGCGGTGCTGATAGGTGAATCCAGCGAGTATGAGGAAAACAAAGAGTTTGAAGAAATACCAGAGTTTCATTTTTGAATTATAAGAGTGCAAGTCTGTGGAGCAAATAATCTCTCCACAATTCTCATGCGAGGTATGATTCACTATCTTTTGACAAATAGGGTAAATATTTGTATAATAAATTGATGACTTCATCATATGAACAACCTGAATCTTCTGAGGTTTCCTTAGTACACCGTCGAACATCAACACCTGGCAGAGTAGCTGCTATATCTCAGGCAGATATACTTGCTGCTCTAGAACATGCAGAGAAGCATAAGCAGTTCATGGCAGAACATGCTAAAATGATAGCACATA
>JBFZBA010000059.1:0-17744 GCA_041308705.1 Candidatus Altimarinota bacterium | reverse complement strand
CAGAACTAACACAAGTATTAAAAAATGAAAAAGATTTTTATAGTTCATGGTTTTGAGGGGAGTCCGAATGGCTGATGGAGGCCGTGGCTCATGGGAGAGTTAGAGAAATATGGCATCTATGCGTGTTCCCTCTCAATGCCTAGCCCAGAGAATCCGATGTGCTCTGAATGGGTGGCAGAGATTTGACGGCATGTAGACCAAAATAATAATGATGAGATATATCTCGTAGGCCACTCGCTCGGATGACCAGCAATTTTGCGATATCTAGAGATAAATACCGCCATGAATATTTCTGGAGTTATCCTTGTCTCTTCTCCATCAGAGAAAAATAATAATAGTAAAATAGACAGCTTCTTGGAAGGGGAGTTTGATTTTGAAAAAATAAGATCACACTGTGGTGTCTTTCAGATCATCCACGGAGATGATGACCCATTTGTTCTTCTCAAGAATGCGAGATTTTTATCACAGAAACTTGGATGTGATTTGATAACTGTACAAGGTGGAAAACATCTCAATGGATCGGCTGGATGCTTTACTCTCCCGCAGTGTCTCAAATCTCTCATTGAGATGATGAAAATAAGTTAAGAATATTTAATGCAAAAATTTCAGTCACTTCATGCCCTTGCCCACGAACAGATTTTTAGAAATATTGTTCATCTCGATGAGAGGTATTTTTTGCAGGCGGGGAGTCATCAGTTTGCCAGCTTCTGGACACGAGATTTTTGTTGGAGCGTACCCGGACTTCTCTCTATCTGACAGGAAGTTGTCGTCCGCGACCATCTCTCTGCACTCCTCAATAATATACACCCACAAAATCATATCATCCCGCGATTGCTGGATAGAGGCTCTGGTCAGAGAAGGGTTGTAGCACATACTGTGGGGCGGCTTATTTGATTGCACTATTTTTATTCACATCAGAGCAAGAAGCCTATTACCCCAGAATATTTCTGAGAACACGGTACATCTACAATAGATGCTAATATTCTCACACTCATAGCCAGTGCTCAGTATGTCGCACATTCACAGGATTATGCGTGGCTCGGGCGACATCGCGAAGCGCTTGTTCAGGCGTACGGGTATTATCAGGATAAGATGGATAGTAGGGGACTCATTAGACAGCCCTCATACAGTGATTGGCAGGATAGCCTGGAGAGAGTATGATACACGACATATACCAACCTCCTACACTTGTTATTTCTGACTCAGTACGCTGATATTCTCGGTATAGTGCCTCTGATTGATTGAGAGACTTTGAAAGCGCGTATACTCTCAGTTTTTGGTGATATGGAGACCGGACTCCTCTATGCGCGAGAAGGTGATGCATTTCATGATCTGGATAGTCAGCTCATAGCTCTTAGGATATGAGGTATCATAGAATGGGAATATTTAGCTCAGAGCTCTCTGTGGAAGGAGTCTATACTGCCTGGTAAAGTGTCTCTGTGAAATACTTCTCCTGTCAGTTGGACTTGTCGACTCGTAGGACTTTCTTCCTATCACAAAGATCTTCGCTGGAGCTGGATAATGGGCGAAGCAGCCAAGGCGTGCATCCTCCATAACCAGCGAGAAAAAGCAGAAAAAATCTTATCCACTCTTGAAAATATAGCACAGAGAGATGGCACAATAGGGGAGGTATATGATTCAGAAGGGAGACTATTTCAGAATCTACTCTACCGCTCCGAGAGACCTTTCTCTTGGTGATGTGGACTCGTTCTTGAAGCTATAGAATCCTATCGCCAGAAATACTAATCGAGATATCCTCGTCGTATCATGATAAATGCAATTCCAGAAGCGACGAACAGTGCGAAGAATATAATCATCTCAGGACCAGTCGGTACGGCAACACTATCAGAATAAGCACCTTCACCAGTGAAATCACCATTTTTACAGATACCTCGTACTTTGAAGTCAGCGTAGGTTACTTCTTTTGAACTCATATTAATATCAACACGGAATTCAGTTCTCGTAATCTCGTCTATCATAGCATAGTCACCAGATGTATCTTTCCTAAAGACCTGGTAGGCTACTGCTTCTTTCAGATTATCCCACCGAATCATAGAGTATGATTCACTGACTTTATCGACACGGATACCGCTGACTTTATCGATGAAACATGTCGGAGCTGCATCGAGTGCGATAGTAAATTCCTGTTCATCAGAATTTATGGGTGTTTCTTTTTTCTCATCATCGAGACCAATAATCGTTGAGAAGTATTCACCAGCTTCTACATTTGGTATATACCAGGTGTAGGTGATACCTTCCTTGATTTCTGATTTCTCAAAAGTTATAACTTCTTTCGTATATTTACCTTCTTCTGTACCATATTTGATTTTGAAGTATTTGATTTGATCGAGATCTGGTTTGAGTTCAAAAGTAAATTTTACTTTCTTATCAGGTGTAGTTTCTATCTTGATATTTTCAAATTTAGCGGTGATAGTCCGGAACTTTGTCATATCCTTTTGTTCAGCCTTGACTCCGAGCTGTGTCTCGAGAACAGCTGTCGCCTTGAATTCTCATTCAAATTCTGATGTTTTCAACACGCCAGTATAGGTTCAGAGCTTATTTTTATCTTCTTGGAGAGTGATAGTCTGATCGCCGACTTTGACCTGTACAGTCTTGAGATTTGCATCACCGACACCGACAAATGTGATACTGCTTCCTGCGAAGAATTCATCACCTTCCTTGATAGTGAGAGATGTGAGCTTTGGAACCTCGGTGCTAAATTTGATAGTCACAGGCGCTGAAGTACCTGCGACCGCACCAGTACCATCCAATACCTCTGCAACGAGGACATTATCACCAGCCTTGAGAGTATCGACTATGACTGAGAAGTTTCCACTTACATCGGTTTGGGCTGTTTTTACCTTTGTTCCGTTGAGCTTGATATTGATAGAGCTTGTTGGCTTCGAAGTTCCACTCACCGTAACTGTTTTTGTTGATACAGTGGTATTTGTTGCGGGGTCTTTGATGACAATATCTGATTTTGCAGGAGGAGCTGTATCTTTTGGAACAGCGGTCACTTCCACTATTTTCTCAACACCACCACCAGGACCATCAAGTTCAAATATGACAAGTTCATATTTACCTGCTTTTTTGAGAGTAAATCATTTCTGGAAAGTGTGGGATCCTTGGTCAGAGAGAGTGAATTGGTATTCTCCCTCTTCAAAAGGCATCACGACATCATTTTCGTTTTGATTTGTATCAAAAAAGATAGTCCCCTCATATTTGTCATGTTTTTTCCCAGCCTCGTCGAGAGCAGTGACCGTCATATCAAAAGCTTCATTAACAATGACTTGTGAGGGTACTGTAATTTCAAAATCATTTATTTTTGTGTCTTTTGCTTGAGCGACCGCTACTATTGGCGATAATTGGACGAAAAAGATGGCAACGAGAGAGAGGTAGGAGAGGAGACGATTCATAGTACAATTCTATCCCTAGATTACCTGATTTAGCCCATAAATACAATGTATTTTACCATTATTGCACTTGACGAAAACCTGTATATTGCATGACTATACCCTATAGGCAACGCAAAATCTCCTCTGTCATAGATTCAAGGGAAATTTTGAGAGTTATTTCTCGTGACTTTCCTTCCATATCTGGACGATTATGAGCCATTCAAGTCTGTATGTCGAGCGCTGTTCGTGGGGCTCAGTGATCCCCAAAGAGAAATAACATATATTCATTGAGAATGGCTCACTGAGAAAACCAGTCTTTGCTAGATAGAGAGAGGCTATTGAGTACATTCTGGTAGGCTTTTTGAATCTTTCAGAGATAATCGCCCTGAGAAAACCCTCAAAAACATGTGAGCTGATAATAGCAAGAAAGAAGTGTATAGACGAGAAGTCATGAAGGAATGAGCTTTCATGATACCAGATGTTCTATGAGAGAAGAAGTGTCGAGTTTTATCTGAAAATCCTTATCAGAGGTCATAAGTGTGTCATTCTCACGCCAGAGTGCGTGACGATTATTTTCTTCATCGAGATACCAGAAGAGATAGGTTCAGCGCTTACTTTCCTGATCAAAACAGCAGGAAATACCATCGAAATATTCTTCTATAAATGGCTGAATGAGTGGATTTGTCATAAATTTAGCTATTTCCGTATTTCTCTCTAGATGATTGATAAGAATCTGGGATATGAGCTCTTCTGCATCAAGAGGTATGAAATCTGGCAAATCAGGGAACATATGAGACCACCAGGTATTATTGAGTCGAGTAATCTGTGATGAGTATGATTTTTCTCAGAGTATATCATTGCGCAGGACAAAATTATTCAGAAAAAGCTTTATCTGCGTGTATTTTTCCTCTGTTATGATATTGTCACGGAGATACGAGTCTATCCGAGGAAATGAATGATGTCTGATATCCTCTGCTGTATAGCCTCATAGTCCAAAAACAGGTGACATCCTCTTGCTCGCTGAGAAAAAAGGGAGATGCAGATACGATGAGGGAACGCTTGACCTATTGCCATGAAAAACAAGACCACGAGGATATGAAGAATTGCCGAGACTGACATGGCTCGTACAGAAATTGATTATTGCCTCATCTGGATTTACGATTCCCCGCAGAATAGTTGACTGCCAGAAAAACGGATGCCCCATTGGTCCATGGTGTTCCGCAGTTGATACCGCGTAATTTTCTGAGAGGCTTTTTGTGACCGTATCTGCCATATTTTGACCAAATTTTCACGACACGAAAATCCCGACAATACTCAGAAATTCTGTTTTTCGTTCCAAGAAGAGAGTATCTTTGTCCTGTGTTCATTTGTAATATGCTTTGCCATAATCAAACAAACTCATATCACCATGCGTCTCGACGAGATGACGGAGATAGGGGAGTTTTTGCAGGAGAGAATCGAGTGCAGATGAATTCATGAATGGGCTCATCGTATGAGTATCAGACGAGTTTTCAATATTGAAATATACATTCTCCAAAAATCCACCTCTTTTATCTTTTATCTTTTATCTTTTTCTATAGAGTGAGTACATGACACCAATTACTACTCTCGATGTCCTTATCATCGTCTCCACTGTCGTCATCGCATGAGTGGGGGTGTATCTCATTATTATTCTTCGTCGATTTGCTCACATGTCTCGTGTCGCAGATAGATTTGCCCATACTATAGAAAAATTTCAGGACGCTTTTGCTATCATAGATCGCATTCCGACAGAGATGATTCGTCGCGTGACGGATAAATTCCCATGAAAAAAATAATTCTTTAACCATTTTTTATGAAAAATCTGCCTCAATATGTGGTACTCGCATTTATCATCCTCTGATGATTCTGGATAGGTATGGAATGGGGATCGCAGGCTCGTCCTGCCCTCGTGACGAACCCTATTGTTCCTGAGGCTCCTCAGGCACCTGTTTCAGTCGTTCCTGTTATTGTCCCTGCTTCAGAAGTGGAGGAGGAGACACCTACTCCAGTAGAAACTCCTGACACTACTACGACGACTCCTGAGCCTGTCGTGACCAACACTGCGGTAGACCCAAATCTGCCGAAAAAAATTTCAGAGACCATGAATCGCTACTCAAATAGTAATTTCCGTTATGAATTTGATATACCTGCAAATGTTTACTATGCTTGATTTGGTGCTGAAGGAGGTGCTCGTCACTCAGTCGGTATCGGAAAAGAAGATCCAGAAACTCTCTCAGATGCTGCAATTCGTGTTTATTTCTTTGGAAAGAAAGTAGTCCCGGAGCTTCAAAATGCCCAGAATAATAAATACGAAGATCCAGCAGGAACTTTCGTTTATCTCCTCCTGAACTGAGCCTATTCTGTAAAAATAGAAGCAGTCAACATCAATCATCCGATTGTGCAGAAAATTATAGAAACAATTCAGGTGTTCTAAAAAAAAATAGAAAAAACTCTCCCTGAGAAACGGGAGAGTTTTTAAATAAAAATGATTATCCTATTTTATTTCTCAGCCAGATGGTGAGAGGATTACAGACATATTTGACGACGAGGAGGCTCACGAAGATACCGAGTACAGTCATCTGTCCGAAGCCTTTTACGAGGCTGACACCCATCCACCAGAGGATGAGACCAACAAAGAGACCAGTGAGATTACTGTCCCATACTGCTGACCAAGCCTCCTGGAATCCGAGCTTCAGAGATGTCTTCATATCTTTGCCTTGTTGCAGAAAATCTCGTACTCGCTCGAGGAGCAATATATTACTATCAATCGCGATACCAAGAGAGAGGACGATACCCGCGACACCAGAGAGGGTGAGTGTGACTCCCATGAGTCTTACTATACCAAGAAGAACAAAGATATAGATGATGAGGCTCGCTGCTGCGACTATACCCGAGCTCTTGTATCTCCAGAGGAGGAATGCACAGATAATCACAAATCACAGTATACCACTCACAATGAGCTGCCGAAGTGATGTCTTACCGAGGTTGGGGCCGATAGTCTGCTCACTGTGTTCGTAGATACCAACCGGGACTATACCTTCGTTGATATTTTTGCTGAGGTCTGTTGCCCACTTTTTACTGTCTTGCTCCGCACCTGGAGTGATGATAGCATTACCATCGATTCGACCAGAAACAGTTGGCGCAGTGAGGAGATTGTTGCCGAGGAATATAGCGATGATGCCACCAGCATTTCTCTCTGTTATATCTCCAAACATTTTCTGTCCCTCAGTATCAAATACGAGATTGACCACATACTGGCCCGTTGTTTGATCAGGACTAGGAATGGTATTGATGAGATGTTTTTCATCGAGAATTTGCTTGTTATCTCCGAGGGCAGGCTTGAATTTGAGAGGCTCTTTATCTACGAAGAGAATCTTGATATCAATAGGACTCGTGATGGTCAGGGGTTGGCTATCAAAGCTCTCTATCAATACAAAACCAGTTCCTTCTCGTCATCCCAGTTTCACTCATGGTATCTTTCCGCTGAATTCTTTTTTTCAGAGAGTGATAGTCTCGACAGGGAAGAGGGGGGTGAGATCTGAGAGTACGAGAGCCTCCTTGCCTAGGAGTGACTGTATTTCAGGACCTTTGAAAGAGAATACATTTTCATAAGTATCAGCTATCTTTTGTCCCCACGCGTCAAATGGTATAGTTTTTGCATCAAAAGAAGCAGTAATAGCATTAACAATATCTCATCGTTTTGAGAGAAGTGTATTGAATTCTTCACCCGGACGAGGTTCCTTGAATTGTATTTTTATGACTTGTCCTATAACTCTCTTTGCTTCGGTGATGAATTCCGCATCTTTTTTCTCTCTCTCATTTGCAGCGAGCTTGCTATGACTATTGGGAGTTGGAATCTGTACTATGATATGAGTCTCGTCACCGTAATACGCTGTATTGAGTGATGGTTCAGTGGTACCTATTCTCCTCACACGACCATCGAGGATAGTTTTCATATCTTCAATAATTTGTATTTTTCTCTCAGGTGTGAGATCAGGAGTTGTGCTAAAATCAACCAGATAATCGAGCTCTACTCAGCCGTGGAGGTCCAGACCGAGCTTATAATCTCCGAGCCTTGCATCGAGAGCCGGAAGCCCAAAATATGACCAAGGGATGGCTGCCCAGGTAGTGATGAGGATGAAGAGAGTAATGATAATTTTTTTCATAACAAGAGAGTAAACAGTAAAAAGTAAAAAGTAAACTGGCGGGTAGGCTTTGTGTTAAACGATCTGTTTACCGTTTACTATCCACAGTTTACTAAATATTGGTGCCTTCGAGGTCGAGCGATGCTAGATCAGCCGTCGTATCTGATTTTCTTGAGATTGTTTCGTGAGCGATGACTGGTTCACCTGTTGGTGCGACACCTTCTCTGAGCATGACATGGAGTTCACGGCCTTTTTCACCGTCTATACTTTTCGTTGTTATATCTGCATATTTCTCACTAATATAGGCGTGTACTTGTTTTCGCTCATACCCAGAGAGATCATAGATGACCTGATCGATACCATTTCTGCGAGTGAGATCGACTTTTCGGTCCACGATAGCGAGGAGTCGCTTTTGCTTTTCTGCGAGGTAGTCATTTATCTCAAGGTGGATGATACAGTGTGACTGTATGAGTTGTTCTGCCATTTGTACGAGGAGAGACTGAGTTTCTTCGAGTGTGCGACCATGAGGTCCGATGAGGAGAGGGGAGTCGTCAGATGATATTTTTATCGTGTAGATGTGATTTTCTGCGTCTTGTTCGATAACCTCTAGACCAGAGAAGCTCACACCGAGTGCTTCAAAGAATCATTGGGCCATATCTGTCAGGGAGGTGAGTGTATTCATAGGGTAAAAATTAGTGATGGGATGAGTGATGTGACTTGTGTGAATCATGTTTCGTATCACTGTGTAGGAGATTTTCTCGGAAGACAGAATACCAAAGTGTTTCGACGAAGAGCTCGATAGTCGAATTCATCATCGAGACTATAATCAAAAAGAGTAAATATACCAGACCTATTATGAGAAATACCCCCTGCAAAAACACAGGTCATAATCCCATTGCCACCAGTCAGCTCATGATAAAAGGCAAGGCAAAGATACCAACGAGCAATATAATCTCACGGACATACACGAGGATGAGAGACAAAAATATTCGCCCTGTGGTGCTGATATTTTCCATTGTCATCGTGAGCGAGAGTCCCAGAGATTCAAATACTCACTTATTCTCAGCAATGATGTAGTACCGAGCATATTCAAATATAAATCGCGTGACGCCAAGGGCGACGAGAAATATACCAGCTATGATGCTGATAAGCGTCCAATTTGCCTCTAAAAAATGATAACCCCAGAAGAATATATACACGATATAGACGGGTTTTGACCAGAAAAGGAGTGAGTGGTATTCGGCGAGCTTGACGGATTTTCTCCATCCAAAAGCAAATGCACGCATACCTCGGTATTCCCGTTCATTTTGATTATTATAGGCACGGATGAGGTAGATGAGACCAGCATTAAATATATTTTTTATCAGAAAATTGATCAAAAAATACACCACGCCCACCATAATGACTCCTCATATGAGAGTCACGCGGTGTTCTCATAGGAGAGTGCTTGTATTTTTTCATAGCCATGAGAAAAATTCTGACTCCCTGCCCATTACCCCCAGAGATACATGACCAATCTGATAGATGAGAGTTATAGAGAGCATGATAGTGTCTATGAGCGATCACCAGAAATTAAACCAGCGAATTTTTTGTCCATTGAGAGTCACTTGCCACGCTTCAGAGAGATGATTATGTAGACGAGAAGAGCTCATTTTTTAACCATGCAAAAAATCAAATAATATTTTTTGGTTCAGATGAGAGCTTATAGCCTTCCTTGAAATATCATCGAGTCATTATATCTATAAGCATCTCTCTGCCGGTGAGAAATTCAGGAATCTTGACGCCGCGCATGGTATTTTTTGTTCCTACATATTCATAAGGAGAGCCCAGAGTGAATATTACAAATTCTCGATCGAGAATTTTCTGAATATTTATTTGTATGTCTCGGAGTCTATCAGGCGTACTGTAGTAGAGTCTATCTGTGAGACGCGTCAGGAGTGTATCGAGGGTAGAATCCTTGACGCGAGATATGTTGTAGCCATTTTTTATCTGATTTGAGTGGAGGAAAGATCAGACATTGTAGTAAAACAAACCAAGATTTACACCCGTAAACACTATGTCGTAGGAGAAATCTGGATTACCCATATTTGATTTTATATCAGTCACTGAGAGCTCTTCGATGAGAGCATCCGCTCATAATTCTTCGAGTTTCTTCTTTGTCTCATCTGCTATTCGTCTGAGGTAGGGGGTATCTGATTGGACTATGATTTTCAGAGAAAGAGCCTTTCCCTCACGGTTATAGAGCTTTTTTGGGTCGAGATTAGTAGGTATGACAACAGGTGCAGCAGGGGCAGTAGTATTTTCTTTTTCCCAGTTTGTCTTCATTTTCTCGAGAGCAGCTGTATCCGTATCATGGTAGATAGTGACAGATTCTTCTGCGAGGAGTTTTGTTCCGCCATAAAATGAGACCCTGTAAGTGTTTTGGCCGATGATGAGATTGGTAAATTCTTTCTTTGCAGTGTAGACAAATGTCCGCTTTTTGGCTACAAAATTACGAAGTGTGTAATCATTTATGATAACCTTCGTCGTTCCGGCAGGAGCAGTTCATCTGATATCTATTGTCGCATTTGAGACAAAAAGAGGAGAGACAGTACCTGGATTTGAGATATAGGAGAGTGGTTTTTTTGGTGTTGTTGTTGGCTTATTTTCTGGAGCTTGGAAAGTACCACCATAGCTGTATCCGAGAGCCGAAACAGCCTGGAAGAAGCTACTTTCAGAGACAGTACGAGGAGTATTGGGAATATCTCCGAGAAATACATTTTCTTCTGGCAAAAGGGAAGGATCTTTGGTATCAATAGTACCGAGGATATCCTGGTAGATGCTTTTTCTGAGACTCAACGGAACTCTCGCAGAATTGATAAATGCAGCCTGAAAAACGGGACGAATATAGCTATTCCATTGAGTATTTTTTCATTCTGAACTCGTATCAGAGAGGATAATATCCGGAGTGATAACCTTGTATATTTCACTATTGTTGGCTCAGAAACCAAATCTCACCTGATCGAAGAAAAACGGACGATTTGTATGAGTGTAGTATGGATTGCGAGCCAGGAATATAGACTTCTTTTGATCTTCTTTGTTAGTAATTACATAGGGGCCACTAAATGAGAGGGTATCATGGACATCTCCATTCCATCATTCTACGAAATCCTTTTCTCTCACGATTGGGAGGAAGAGCGTCTGTAGAGCCGTGACATCACGAGTCTTGAATCGGAAGACTATAGCTCATTCATTTTCTGATACATCAACTACTGAGAGCTGAGATTTGGTGTATTCATTCAGGCCCTTTTCTCTGAAAAGAGCGTAGGTCTTTATGACATCTTCTTTTGTCATAGGAGTTCCATCATTCCAGAGCGCATTTTGACCCAGATTACACCGAACAGTTGGAAAATTTTCTATATCACAGCTTGCCAAATCACCGACTATTTTCTTATCAGTTGAAGAAAATCGAACCAGTCCCCGATAAACGAATCGGAGAACTGTATCGTTAGGATCATTTTCAATTTTTGTGTCAAAATTGAGGACATTGAGCTTTGGCTTTTCTCAGAGGATACCGACATTCACTGTACCACCAGGGAGAGGGTATTCTATGGCATCACTATAGAAATAGAGAACCACAATATGACCTATCAATAAAAGACAGAAAAACCCCACGAGGAAGAGGAGGTATTTTTTTATTTCAGAATAAATACTCATAAGATGAGATGAAAAAGCGTATTTATGCTAAAAATGAAGCAATACAAGCGCCGACAAAGACGAGAGAGACGAGGATAGTGGTTGTGTGGAGTGTTTTTGCAGGACCACGACGCTCAACAGGAGCCTGAAGTGTGCTGGTTGCTGCGACATTGAGACCACCATCACGGACCTGCAGAAGTATGAGCACGATGAGGGAAACTGCAGAGATAAGTATAATGAGATTCATAGACAAAATTAAGGACCCCGAGAGTGTAGCGAAAAGTCCTTTTTTTGCAATCATTTTTTTTGCAATCTGACCCATTGTATGGCATTATGACTCTATGAAACAAATTTTGTTCCTCATTCTCTGATACCTGAGCACTCTTCCTGCTCAGGCATTTACAGGAGATATCGGTAGCGCGAGCTATACATTTAATCTACGAACTATATTCCCTTCGCCAATTCGTGTTCCCGGAAACAGGTGAATCGATAATGTTATTGAATACATCGTCTCCATGATTCCACTTTTGACCACACTTATGGCTGTGTGAGCTGTCCTCATGGTCATATTCTGAGGATTTCAGATGGTACTCGGCTGAGCCAATTCAGAACAAACAGAAAAAGGAAAGGGTGTCATCAAGGATGCTATTATTGGTCTCCTCTTCGGCCTCCTAGCCTATGTCATAATCACTACTCTATGAAATATATTGGATATCTAATACTTACCTGGTCTCTCTCTGCTTTTGCTGACCTGAGCAGGATATTTTCATCGAGTCATGGTCTCCCGGGCAGCAGCATCAGACCAGGAACAGCAGAATCAGGGATTACACGGTTTTTCTCATCTATCGTCTCCATGCTCCAGGATATCACAGCTATCGTGAGCGTACTCGGTATCTGTATCGTGGGTATCATGTATATCATGTCTCGATGAGATGAGGAAAAAACAGAAGCTGCAAAGAAATACATCATTGCTATCCTCATAGGTCTCGTACTCGCACTGAGTGCATGGGCGATTATCGCGATGGTGGATCTAATACCTACTTCTATTCAATTCTAATCCTTATGTTTTCTCGATTTTTCATTGCCTGTACTGTGATCTATCTCTCTTTTTCAGCAGGGGTATTTTGACTGCAAAAAGACCTCACAAATACCGTGGAGAGACTTATACCAACCGTCCAGAGTGATAATCGTGTGGATTATGTGAATATCGCCCGAGAGATTCAGTTCTGGCTCTTCGTCTTCGTAGGCATTATCGCCGTAGCCTACATCATCTATATCGGTGCGAAGCTCCTCTGGGCCCCTGGAAATACAGAAGAGATGACCTCTGCCATGAAATCCATCGCCTATATCATTATCTGACTCGCGCTGATACCGTTCGCTTACTTCATCGTCCAGCTTATCGCTAATATTCGTTTATGATAAAATTCCTCCAATCTACACTCATAGCAGCATTCATCATGAGTTTCTGGGTTATTATTCCAGAGGTATATGCCGCATCTAATTGTATTTTTCGCTGAGGTGATATCCGAAGTGAATTCAAAAACTGTAATACAAGTATAGGTCCAAGAGCAGAACCAAATATAGATCTCACTGTTACTGAGCATAATTCTGATTTTCGCACGATAATTGCTGCTGTGATCCGTCGTGTGCAGATAGTAACGGGTGTTATAGCTATTGGAGTCATCGTCTGGATAGGTATGGTTCTCGTCTTACCAGTGAGCAGTGAGGCAAAGGAAAAAGCAAAATCAAAAGTTCTCTCTGTTGTTTTCGGGTTTCTCATAATGATTGCCGCCACCATTATAGTGAATGGAATTATTAATCTCCTGTATGAAATTTTTCGCTAAAATATCGTTTGTATCACTGTTTCTCCTGGTTTTCTCTGCATCACTGGTGATTCTGGGATCTCTTCAGGCGTTATTTGGGACACTTCGCTGGTACAACCCAAGTGAACAAAAACATGAAGAGCTCCAGGATTATCCAGTCTACAGTGCTAATGAACAGCCACAGAAGACGAGTATTATTCGTGTATTTATAGCCCCAAAACCCACATCAACTGCATCAAATGTCTATGTATTTATGCAAGATACTGCTCCGCGTCGACAAGAAGCACTCTCGGCTGTGAGTCCAGAAAAAGCTCAAATAATTCAACAGAGAGTGGATGATATCATTCAATATCCTACTCCACCTAGCCCACCATCAGTGCCTGAAGTATTTCAGACGCCCGTTCGCATACAGGTAAAGCCTGAAAAATCAGCTATGCCACAATGATATCCAGCTACTATAAACACTGTGCTCACAGGTACATATTTCCGCGATGTTTTATGGAGCTTTCCATTGACGGTTGATTTGAACCGTGTTAGTCCTCGTGGGCAGATGAGCAATGAAAGTGTCACACTCTCAGGCCGCATGAAATCAACTTCTGAAATGGCAAAAGTCCTCGTCCATGAGCTCGCGCATATGGTGGATATATATTTCCTCAAACAGAGAGGTAAAACTCCAGATCCATCAAAAGATTTTTATGCCATCTCATGGTCTGAGCCAACGGTTATCCGTTCGGGAATGACAGCAAAATCATTTGCTTCGGGCTATGCAGCGACAAATCAGTACGAAGACTTCGCAGAAGCATTCACACTCTATGTGTTTCACAATACGACCTTTGCCGAGAGAGCAAAAAATAATCCTGTGCTTCAGAAAAAATATGATTTTCTACGCTATCGTGTTCTCGGTGACTACTTCATTGGTACTAATTTCGAACAAAACCCTCTTCCAGAAAGTCTCTGGGATGTGACTAAAATAGTTATAAAATCGGATGCACTCAGAGATATATTTGTTTCTCTCAGTCGTATATTCCGCACACTCAGTTAATTAGCTTCCGTAGATTCTGGTGATATTTTGCGCGCATGCTGATTCGTCACGAGCACAGGTGTAGATCCTCTTTGGTAGTCGCATATCGATATAGTATTGCCGAGCGGTGTTTATCTGTTCTTTTTGTATGAGTTGGATGAGGGTATTTATCTGAGCGACGCCCTCGCCGAGACTAAAGATGTAGGTTGTATCATTACTCACGATATGAATTTCCTTTTCTTGATCGTAGAATTTGAGAGCATTGATCGGGTATTGTGTGAGATTTTCACGCCAGAGCCGCAGGAGCTCTCTCAGCACTGCCATATCTTCTATCATAATCGGGGTACTTTTCCCGAGACTGGGGTCAGAGATGAGATGTCGAATCTCGAGGGCTGGAGCCTCTACCTCGGGGATGTCAGCGATGAGCTGTCCATTTTCTGTGAGGAGAAATACTTCCTCTCCTATAAATGCACGATACGAAGGAGCAAACGATGTAACAATAACCTTGATACCATCAGGCAGGAGAATAGTCTTCTCAACCGACGCAATATGACGAATACTCTCAGAGAGACTCTGGAAAACCTCTTGCGTTGAGATGGAAAACACATTTTTCCCTGCAAAATCACCCATAATTGAACCAATAGCATTTCTATCAAACACGGGTTCAGGACGAAGCTCTATATCTATATTATCAGGCTTGAGCTGGAAAAATGGAGTCGTCGTCAGAATAAAGAAAAATAATCCCACAATTCCCACGAGAAATACCCAGCCAATCGTCCTGAGATAATTACGAAATCATTCATAAGCCTTTCCGACATACTGTGTCCAGGGCGTTTTATTCTTTCGTGATTTTGTGAGCGTATTTTTTTCTACACCCTTGATTTTTGTGGAGATTTTCCAAATAGGTCCATCCACAGGCTTCTTTTTTTTGAACGGGAATTGTATACGGGGAAGGGAAAACTTTTTCACCGCGATATCATATAAAAAAGACCCTCTATGACAAGAAATACTTAAAAATAGAGGGAAAGGAACAGAGGCTCTTCGACAAATTCATGATTCGTTTGGTACTTTTTGTGAAAAAAGTACCCAAAATCATTCAGGACAACAAAACTCGCTATAGACTGTTTTCGTCTGCCCCTTCTGCATTCATCCCGCTCAGACAGTTGTTGTCCCGAAACCCCATTTCTGGATGTCTTCTTAGGTGATATGTAAAATTGGATTTGTATTTATAGTGTCTTCACTACATTTTTGAGAAGAATCTCCCGATCGGCTGGGAATTTCATATTCTCGAGAAGAGCCACAACAGAAGCAAAAATCTGATACTGACCACCATCATAAACGAAACTATTTCCCGTGAACTGCATAGGGTCAAATTGTGAAAACATTCCTTTGAATGGTGTATTTTTGGGTACAACGGGGATTATACCAGCGAGGATGCATGCTGTGATGCGAGCAGGACTGGTGTGACTATCTGACACGAGGAAATCACATCATTCGAGGAATTCAGTATCAAAATCATGAACACTCTTGATAAGAGGACTCTTACTCAGGGTTTTACCAGTGATGAACACTGCTACACCGAGATCGGCGAGCCCCTGAATCACGAAGTCACGAGTTTTGCTGTCGTGGAGGTCGATACAGGAGACATAGCGAGTGCTTTTCGGGAGCTTATATTTCCCGAGGAGTTCTTTTTTTGCAGTATTTTTGTGAGCTATGATACGCTCATTGCGATCAGCAGAGTAGTTGTTGGATGGCATATAGGTATATCCTACCATGCATTTTTTCTCTATGCAAAATATTTGAGAGGTCTAATCGCTTGACAGTTGTTGTTCATTAAGTCTTCATTTAGGGCTTCTTTTCGTACTTTTTCTGAAAAAAGTACCAAAATCATTTAGGGGAACTCAAACTCGCTATAGACCTGGTTCATCAGGGCATCTGTGTTCATCCCGCTCAAACAGTGATTCCCCTAAAAACCTGTTTCTGTTTATCTGGAAGAGGAAAGGACTATTCTTTGAAGCCTTTTTGTCGTATTTCAGATGCCAGTTCTGCTCATCCCCGACGGGTTATCACGCCATTATCCATGACGACTACCTGATCTACTGTGAAGCTCTCCAATATCTCGAAGTAATGAGTGATAATAATGATACTGGTCTCTGGACCACTACATTCGGAGAGCATCTTTGCGACGAGCTTAAACGCATCGAGATCAAGTCCAGAGTCTATCTCATCGAGGATGATATAGGTCGGTTTCAGGAGTTTCAGCTGCAATACTTCGAGTTTTCGCTTTTCTCCACCAGAAAATCCTACATTGAGATCTCGCTCGAGAAATGCTTCAGGAATATCACAGCTCGCAAGGAGTGGTTTCACGAACCTGGAAAACAGCATAGGGGAGAGTGGACTCGTTCCTGGAGCGATTCGAGGGAGATGCAGATTATAGATGGTTCTGAGATACTCACTGACTTTGATACCTTTTATCTCTGTCACATTCTGAAATGAGAGAAAAATTCCCTTCAGAGAGCGTTCTTCCGGACTCATGGTGAGAAGGTCTTCGTTATCCAGAGTAATACTCCCACCAGTTACTTCGTACGCAGGATTGCCCATGATGATGCTGGCAAGCGAAGACTTCCCAGAACCATTTTTCCCGAGAATACAGGTATTTTTTCATTTTTCAAAGATAACATCAATACCGTGAAGTATCTCAGTATTAGCGACAGATGCGTGTAAATTCTTAATTTCTAGCATAGAGGTATAGTAAAAGAAAACAGGAGAAAGCAAGTTCCCAGTCATTGCGAGGCACGAAGCAATCCATAATTCCACAGTGAGTTTCCTTTCTTTTACTTTTTGTGCAAAAAGTAACAAAAGCATTTAGGGGAACTCAAACTCGCTATAGACCAGGTTCATCTAATATCTGTTTTCATCCCGCTCAGACAGTGATTCCCCTAAAAACCTATTTCCATTTTCTTCTTTTATTTATCCAATAACTGCCTTAAGTGCTATCTTCGTCCATTCCTCCCAGACAGTATCAGGATTCTGCATCATCGCATGGAGCTCGTCTGGTGTATAAAATCCCTCGTTCACCACTTCTTCACTTCATTCAGCTGTGAGCGAGTCGGTCGTGATGACATACAGGACACCGATATGTACCTTGCTGACCTCATCTTTTTCACTATTGATATAGCCGATTGGATCAACTGAGAGGATTTTTCCATGAAGTGTGATTTCTTCTTCGAGCTCACGAATCAGTGAATCAGCGAGGATATCACCTGTTTCGTCTTCTTGTTCGATATGTCCACCTATTCCACAGGCCCATTTACCAGCGAGACGAGTCTCATGAAATTCACTGCGTTTACTACCACGCTGATAGGCAAATACCTTTCCCTCTGTATTGCGAATAACCGCATACGAGATAGGCTGTTTCATGGTCAGATCAACCTCTGCATCGCCTCGGCGAGTGTAGGTATAGTTTTCGAGTATGACCTTTCGTAAATCATTCTCTGCATGAGGAATAAAACCCTCTGGATGCTCTCCAGTAGGGAAGAGTGCGACATTTGGCACTGTCACGATCATGATATCTTCTTTGTTCATAGAATCAGTATATTTTTTTCTTAAAAAAATCTAATTATATTATAAAATTAAATATACAGTTGACAATAAAATATTAAGT
>JBFZBA010000058.1:0-9594 GCA_041308705.1 Candidatus Altimarinota bacterium | reverse complement strand
AGAGCAAGAACTTGAGAAAGTAGCGAAACAGATTAACATGCGACCCAGAAAGAGACTTGGCTATCGTACGCCTTTTGATATGTTTCACTCATACTAGTTGCGTTTCAGATTAGAATTCGTGTCATACTAGTTGCGTTTCAGATTAGAATTCGTGTAATAAATCTTTATTAATTCAGATTTTTATATCTAAACATGTAGAAACCCCGATGTCCCTTCGTACATGTATAACTGAGGATTCTATTGTTTCAATCGTACGCTCAGATAAAAATGGTCTTATCTGCGAATATAATTGTGTTTCACGAAAAGTATCTCTTGAAAAATCTACCTTATCTAAAATAGTTCTTAAATTTCATATTAACTCTTTCTGACCTTGTAGTTTTATTTTTTTCTTTTCAATCCCCCAATTTACATGAGGTGCTAGTAATGCTGTAATTATTAAAGATATTACAGCGGACGAGAGTACAATGAATATAATTTCCATATTAATTTATAGAGATTTTTCTTCTATTTCCTTCTTTATTCGTGCGACGAAATCTGTTGCTAACTCTTCTGTCTGTTCCTTTGTTTTATAATTTCTCACTGCGACGCCGTTATTTGCTTCTTCTTTTTCACCGACGACGAGGATGTAGTTGATGTGTGCTTGCTCAGCGTTTCGTACTTTTTTATTGAGTCCATCAGATGAAAAATCTCCTTCTGCACGGATACCGGCTTCTTTAAGCGATTTCAGAACTTTCTCCGCGTAGTCGTTGAATTTCTCACCGACTGGTACGACGATAGCCTGACGAGGTGTGAGCCAGAGAGGGAAGATACCTGCGAAGTGTTCGATCATTACACCCATAAATCGTTCAAGACTTCCAGAGATAGCACGGTGGATAACCACTGGTCGTTCTTTTTCACCTGATTCATTCACATAGCTGAGGTCAAATCTCTCTGGAAGATTGAAATCGAGCTGGATAGTTGCGAGTTGCCATTGTCGACCAATTGCATCCTTGAACATGAAATCGAGTTTTGGACCATAGAAAGCTGCTTCGCCTTCGATTCGTTTGTAGGGGAGTTCGAATTGTTTTGCTGCTTCTTCGAGTGATGATTCTGCGGTTTCCCAGACTTCTTTTCCGCCGAGATATTTATCAGGTGTAGCAGGATCGCTCACAGAGAGAGAGACCCAGTAGTCCTCGACCATGCCGAGCGTCGTGTAGAATTCCTTTATAATAGAGACGATTGTTCCTACTTCCTGACCAATCTGTGAGACACGGAGGAAGAGATGTCCATCGTCCTGAGTGATTGCGCGAACACGAGTGAGTCCTGAGAGTTGTCCTGGTTTCTCATCACGGTAGACGGTTGCTGGCTCGAAATATCGGATAGGCATATCACGGTAGCTCCACTGATTATCAGCAAATATCTGCATGTGGTGTGGACAGTTCATTGGTTTCATACAGAAATCCTCTCCATGACCACCCTTCACACGGAAGAGCTCGTGGCCAAATTTTGCAGCGTGACCAGATGTCTCGTAGAGTTCGATTTTTGCGATATGCGGAGTCCAGACTCTCTGATAGCCGTGGTCTCGGTGAAGTGACCAGAGATAGTCTTCTATTTCTTTACGGATAATCATCCCGTTTGGCTTCAAAAGTGGAAGTCATGAGCCGACGAGGGGGGAGAGGGTAAAGAGATTGAGTTTCGCACCGAGGATACGATGATCTCGCTTCTTCGCCTCTGCCATTTGTTTGTTGTATGCATCGAGTTCTTCCCTATTCTCAAATGCGACACCGTAGATACGAGTCAGCATCTTATTCTTCTCATCACCACGCCAGTACGCACCAGCGATACGATCGAGCTGAAAAGAATTCTCATCGAGCTCTGAAGTTTTCTCGACATGAGGACCAGCACAGAGATCATCGTAGGTGACAGTTCCATTCTGCAGTGTGTTTGTGTAGACACCGAATTGTGTTTCGCCTTCTTTGGCGAGGTCATCGATGAGTTCGAGTTTGTATTTATCACCTGCAAACTTCGCACGAGCTTCCGCGAGTGTGAGAAAGCTCTGCACAAAGAGTTGGTTTTGCTTGAGAATATGCTTCATCTTTTTCTCAATCTCCTTGAGGTGCTCTTCCTTGAGCTCGAAATCTCCGAAATCGTAGTCCTGATAAAAACCGTTATCGATAGCGGGACCGACACCACGCAGAATCGTGATATCTGGAAAAGTCGCAGCAATTGCCTGGGACATAATGTGGGAAAGCGAGTGGCGCTTTGTAGATAGTTCTGACATAAAAAGTTGGTTATAAAGGTAAAAAAAATCTCACCGAAAGGTGAGAGCTTTAGTCAAAGTTCTCTAAACGATTAGCATGTAGTTCACAGTCACGGCATAGGTTGGGAGGTGATGGAGGTATTATAATAATATTTTTCAGAGTACAAATAAAATAAATGTTTCCGTCATTCCAGCCAAGTGAGGTACGAACGCGAGGTGGAATCTATCCCTGATAATTATTTGTTCGCTTTGCGTAGTAATACACCTGGATTCCACATATTTTTCGCTCCACTTTGTTACGCTCAAAATTCTGGAATGACGGGCTCGGGATTACTTCTTTATATCCTTGAGTCCGAGAGAATCCTTCAGGATAACATTTCCTGGTTGATTCAATATCCTGCCGATGAGTTTATCGCCGAACTTCATCCTCTCTGTGAATTCTGTTTCTGAGATGACAGCGTATTTGATCTTGCGACCGAAGAAGTGTTTCGTGAGGAAGAGATTAAAATTATCCTTATCTATATCGCCGATGACGAGGATATCGATGAGATTGTTTGTCGATTCACGGGTCATGTCCTCCAATCCTCCACCCACGACGAGGAGCGAGAGATTGTGCTTGCCACGGAAATATTCATTGAGTTTACCGAGGGCGTCGAAACATTTACCAAATATCATCTGAAGGTCGGGGAGTATGTCGCAGCTGAGATTGAGGGAATAGTGTTTGGTATTTTCTTCCCAACGAGATTTCAGGATTCAGAGGTTTTCGAGGTTTTCGAGTTCACGACGGACGGCGTTTATCTGCTCATCTATATCACGACAGAGCTCTCGGATGAAGAAGTCCTTTTTTGGATTGAAAGTATGCTCCAAGAAGAATTTTTCGAGGAGTTTTTTTCGACAGTTTGATCAGAATAGTTTTTCGAGAGGAAGAGCCACAATCAATGTTCAATTAGTCAATTACGAATTACGAGGATATTACGATGCTTTCTCTATTAGTAAAGCATTTTTTTATAAATCCGCTGTTTTACTTTTTCTACACATAATCCTGTCTTCCCTTGAGAGCGTTCATCAGCGTGAGACTGTCGACATAGTCGATGTAGCCGGCATTTGGTAATCCGCGAGAGAGTCTCGTCATTTTCATATTTGAAGGGAGGTGTTCACGGAGATAGAGAGCCGTTGCTTCTCCTTCGAAGTTGGGATTTGTCGCGATGATGACTTCGTTGATGTTTCCAAGCCTCGTAAACAGGGTCTCAAATGAGAGGTCTTTTGGGCTACGACCGTGGAGGGGGGAGAGAGAGCCTCCGAGGATATGGTAGAGTCATTTGTAGGCACCAGTTTGTTCTATTGCGAGGAGATCAGCGTATTCCTCCACGATACAGATGACATTTTGGTCTCGTTTGTCATTGCTACAGTAGCTACATTCGGGTGTGCTCATATCTTTCAATGCTCAGCATCTAGGGCAGGTATCGATATTTTTGTAGACATTGATGAGTTTTTCTGATAGCTCGAGGGTGAGCTCTTTTTTCTTTGTGAGGATATGAAAAGCGAGCTTCATGGCTGTTTTTTCACCGACGCCAGGAAGCTTTGCAAAAGCATCTATGAGGTATTTTAGTGTTTCTGGCATGTTATTCTGCGAGAGTGATATAGCTGATATTTTCTGGTCGTATCTCTATCATTCGGTCGTCATTTTTATCGAGCTCTGCTCGTGATTCTTGTTCTGCTATTTGAGCTCTGAGGAAGTGTTTTTCTTGGAGTTTTTCTCTTCTTATAGCCTCTACGCTCGTCATCTTGTACCCACTATTTGCGCTGGCATTGAGTGTCCAGACATAGAGAATCCCCAGGACGATGAGGAGAAAAAATGAGAGGAGATACGCTCGATGAAACGAGAGATAGATATGCTCACGCGTTTCCTTTCGGATGGATTGAAAAGTTTTCTGGAGATGTGTATAGAGGAAGTATTTGTTCATATTATTTTTTCTTTGCGACTCGCAAGAGAGCACTTCTTGCTCTCGGATTTCTCTCTATTTCTGACTCTGTCGGAGTGATGGGTTTTCTGGTGATGACCTCCAGAGTTCAGGGCTTCATGTCTTGTCCAGTGATAGGATCAATGATGGCTTCTGACTTTTCTCGGAAGAAATGCTTCACGATACGATCTTCTCCCGAATGAAATGAGATTATAGAAATAGTTCCTTCAGTCGCAAGTTTATCATGGGCTGTTTCGAGCATTTTTCTGAGTGAACCGTATTCGTCGTTGACGGCTATTCGAAGGGCTTGAAATATCCGTGGAAGTGAGTCTTTCCAGGCTTTTGTGACTACTTCTGCGAGTTCTTTGGTTGTTTCAAATGGTTTCACTTCTCGTGCCTCGATAATTTTCTTTGCGATAAATCCTGCTCGAGATTCGTCTCCGTAGATACGAAATGTTTCTGCCATTTTATCATAAGGGAGTGTATTGACGAGCTCAGCCGCAGTTATTCATTCACTCGTATCGAGACGCATATCAAGTGGTCCATCGAATCGGTAAGAGAATCATCGCTCAGCTGTATCAAAATGGACGCTGCTGACTCCTAGATCGGCATAGAGACAAGTTAGTTTGTTTAGTTCGTTTAATTTGTTTCATTTATTAATTGGTTCGTAGTTTCAGATATTTGAGATGACTTCTTCCAGTTCACTGAAATTCATATGAATGCAGTAGACAGTTGGTTGTTCTTTTTGGGTAGAGAGGACTGTGAGGAGTCTTGCAGTTGCTGATTTCATATTATCCTCGTCGCAGTCGAGCCCGATAAATATATCTCATGTTCCGAGTTTTTCTATCACACCACTCGCGTGGCCTCAGAGTCAGAGGGTACAATCCACTATTACATTGTTTCATTTATCAAAAAAATGGAGAGACTCAATGAGCTCTCCGTATAAAACAGGAATATGTTTTTCTGTCACGGACATTTTTAGTTAGTTGCTTCGAGAGTACATCCGTTCTTGAATGCGATTTCAGGGTTTTCGTTGAGAACCTTGATGTAGGTGTCACATTGCTGAGCTGTAGCGTCTGGTGAATCATTTTCTATCTTTCTCTTTGTTTCTTCGAGGATTTTCTCGTGGATTTCTTTACGAGCTGGGGCAGCTTTGTCGAGAGAACATTCGAGGTATTTGATAAATGGTGCACAGACTTTTTCTGCCTGAGCTTTGCTTTCTATAGATGTTTCAGGTGTGATAGGTGCATTTTCATCAACTGTTCCTGATTTGCCACACGACACGAGGAGGAGTCCAGTAGCACAGAGAGTAATAATTGCTGTTTTTTTCATAAAATAATATATTAGTGCCCAAGATGGTACCGGGCTAATCATCCTTGTCAATTTGACCTACTTGACAGTCTGTAATAGAAATCTCTCTTCATAGTTGAGTTTCAGTGAGTTTTATTATCTTTGTCGGAGTTATTGTATCGCCGAGTATTTCTGGCCATTCTATAATACAAATACTCTCGGGGTTATCGAATATCTCCTCGGCTCCGATCCGAATCACATCATCGGTATGTTCTACTCGATAGAGATCAAAGTGGTAGAGATTATCTGGATATGACTGATAATAATACCTAAATAATCCTAGCGAACGCAACGAGCAAAGACGCCATCGCTTCACTTAAAGTAGACACTTAAATCACCATTAAGGAAGTACAAGATCCATGCGTTGTTTTGGTTGCCCATAACAGTAGTACTTGACCAATAAAACCCATTCTGAGTAGAGGTGAAGAGTGGATTGGTTGCTGGAGATACTCGGCCAAAATCAATTATTGACTGCAATTCTTTAATATTTGGCAATCTCCAACCACCACCAGCAAGCGATAAATTATTACAATAACTTATCGCTTCAGGCCAACCAGCAGGATTATGTGAACCAGATTTTTGCCACACGAGCCCTGTAGCATTGTCTGTAATTGTCTCATTACCGTTGTCTGTATACGATAGTTCGATTCCTACCCCTGAATCTCCGTCATCATTTTCGGTATATACTGTTGTTTGTCCTGTTTTTGGAAGTCCTTGTTCACCACCTTCCTCTAAATCTCCCTCCACACCAAAGATCGTTACACCATCTTTAATATTCTCTGGAATCACAACATCTTCTGCTGTTTCTAGTAATCCCCAAATTTCAGATAATGTTCTAAATGATGCTACAATACTATCAAAATCAGGTGCCGTTTTAATACTTAAAGTTGCGTTGATGTTTGTGATTTTATTGTAAATGTCAATCAATGAATACTGTGTATCCTCTCCTGGAGTTCCAGATGGTGTGAGTGTTCCAATAGCATTAACCGTTGTATTAGTAATAAGTACTGCAGCTAAAACTACTAATGTTGTTTTGATAATGTTTTTGATTTTTGTATTCATATTGTTATTGATTGTTATTAATAAATTATCTGGTAAATGGTCCAAAGTATTCAATTGCAGGACTTATATTATTATCTTGTTGAAGCTTGATAAGTGCGTCTCTTGTTTGCTCACCAAAGTATCCAGTGGCACCTGCGGGGATTGCATATCCTTTTGCTATAAGGAGGTTTTGAAGTGATGTTACACTTGGTCCTGTTGAGCGGAGTTCAAGATCACGGGTGAAGTATGTGGTTGAAGATGATGACTTGGTATCAAGTAGTAAAACCACATTTGCAGGGAGTTTTATTACTAGATTGCGCAGCTTTGTTAGGAAGTCTTTGTATTTAGATATAATATCTTTGAATGTGTCTGTTGTTTCAGAGGATAATTTGTCTGAAACAGTGACAGTATCACATGTAACAGTTTTTGTACTGTATACGGCAGATACTTGTCCTTGTATTATGTATTCACCTGCAGTGGTGAAGGTGTGTGTGGTTTTGCTATTGCTTCCTTCAAGGATTTTAGACCATTTGAATGTGTATGGTTCTTTTGATCCCTTTCTTTTTACTTCTATATCTATGTCTATATTTATTTCTTCACCGACTTTGATCGTGGTGTCAGATATTTGGCATGATGCGTATATTTCTGTTGTTGAGTGTCCTCCGCCACCTCTTGAGGATGCTGAAGAAGGCCCTGAGGATGCTGAAGGCCCTGTCCAAGTTGTAGTGACACTAGTTCCATCTACAAACGAAAGGAATCCTGTATTGTCATTATATGCATATCCTGTGAGTGTACCGTTTGAAATGGTGACATTAGAGAAATCAAACCACCCCACTGATTCACTCCACGCAAAACCAGACAATGTCCCGTTGCTGTTTGTGACACTAGTTCCATCTGCAAACGAAAGGAATCCTGTATTGTCATTATATGCATGACCGGCGACATTAGTATCAGTTATTACTACATTAGACAAATCAAACCACCCCACTGATTCACTCCACGCATAACCTTGTGTATTTGCAGAAGCGAACGAGTTTATACTAAATAATAGTACGCTCGTTATTAATAGTGTCTTTATCATAAAAGTAATATATTTTTCATAAAAATAATATATTAGTGCCCAATATGGTATCGAGCTAATCATCCTTGTCAATTTGACCTACTTGACAGTCTGTAATAGAAATTTCTCTTCATTCTTCTGTTTCTGTGAGTCTGATAGTATGTGTTGGGGTGACACTTTCTCACAGTATCTCAGGCCATTCTATGATGCAAATGCTCTCAGAGTTATCGAATATTTCTTCTGCTCCTATCCGAATCACATCATCGGTATGTTCTACTCGATAGAGATCAAAGTGGTAGAGATTATCTGGATATGACTGATAATAAATATATGTGGGAGAGGTGATGGATGCTTCTGGATTCTTCAGAAATTTCCGAATGAGAGCCTGTGCAAAAGTCGTCTTCCCAGCTCCGAGATTTCCTATGAGGAAAATCCTGTCTCCAGGGACGAGATCGAAGAGAAAATCGGGGAGAGTATCGAGTGTTATTATCATGGAAAAGAATTGATATAGAGAGTCTGGTAGGGCAGATGTTTTTCTTCGAGTTTTTCTTCGAGTTTTGGATAGTTTTTTTCTATCTCGGTAACATCCTCGATTATCTGTGTCACGCTGACATCAGTCGTGTGTGTGTATTTCCAGTCGAGGTCTTGTAGGAGGTATTGTGTTTTCTTTCCATAGCTGATACCAATAAATGGTATATGATGGTCGACAGCGAGTATTATACTATGGAGTCGCATTGCGAGGATGATATGACATTTTTTGTATCCCTCGAGTGTTTGTTCTATTGTCTGTGTTGTTGATACATCTGGGAAGAGGAAATCCTGGAGATAGTATCCATCATGAGACACTTCGTCGGTTGGATGAAGAGAGTGAGGGAGGAAGAGAATCTCATATCAGAGACCCGAGAGCTTCTTTAATATCTCTGTGAGCGTACTATCTTTGAGATATCCTCGGCGAAGAGCTACCCCGATGATTTTTGCCTCATCTCATCTGTTTGGCATATAGGTCAATACCGGATCTGGGAGTATTATCGCATTGAATCAGAGGTTGCTCAGAGTTTCCTGACTTTTCTGATCTCGTACTGTTATAGTTGCTCATCTGAATAAACTCCCTGAAAAAGGTTTTAATTCATCCATTGCTGCACTGATACCAAGTGAGAGATAGGTGAGGGGTTTCTTGAAAAATTTTGCCAATCTCGCCCGCATGGACCACAGACGGAGCGGGGAGTGTCCTTCTTCATTTTTTCCATAGAGGAGTCATCCACCGCCAATATAGATATGGTCGCAGTTTTTCATGAGTCTGAGAGTCTCCTGGAGGAGTCTGATATTTCTGAGAGGTTTTGTTCTCAGATAATTGGGGAAGTATTCCTGAATTTCTATTTTCTCGACTGAAATATTCTGAGAGAGGAGAAATCTCCGCGTTCTCCAGGTGTCGTGTGAAAAAACTGTTATATGACAGTTGTGGTAAATTTTTTGTAGATGTTGTATCTCCACGAGTGTGATGAGTTCATCACCGAGATTTTCAGCTCCGGTGGCAGTGAAGAGGCAGAGATTATGAGATTTTATTGTCATGGATTTATGTATTAAGTATTATGTATTAGGATGTTGCAATTAGGTCTTAATACGACTAGCCAGTCCTAATACTTAATACATTGTAATGGTTACCTCTGATGAAGATTGCGGATACACCAGACGGTTCTATCGCCAATACCAGTGAGAGTCGCGGGTATTTTTTCTATGATAGCTTCGACGGATTTTCTTTCATATCCCATGCCTATGAGCGAGGTGATAATGGATTGATCCATGTCTGAATACACTTTATTATTTTTCTGACTTTTTTTCTGAACATCAGTGATATTTTGGAGCGTTTCGGTATCGAGTGATCCACGGAGCTCGACGATGATTTTACTCGCGAGTTTTGGCCCGATACCGCTTGCTTGTGTGAG
>JBFZBA010000057.1:0-6574 GCA_041308705.1 Candidatus Altimarinota bacterium | reverse complement strand
TTCTCACCTATTTTGACTGATTTTCGCACTTCCATACCGACTGTTCGGCTAGTCAGAACATCGGAGAAACGGGAGAGTATGATGGTATTAGTCATGGATATCAAAGAGGTTATCGTCGATAGAGTAGTGTTTGTCTGTGAATATTTCACCGATATCAAATAAATGCTTCAGGGATATATTCATGCAGACGACAGTACCTTGCCAAAGAGCTCACTGAGTATACTCATATTTGTCTCAATGTACAAGCAAAAGACCATTTCCAGAGTGTATGTAGAGCTGGCCCTTGTTCTTCTTGATGGCTTCGCTGACCCAATAGAGACCTTCTCAGCCATTACCATATCAGGCGAGGTTTTTATCGGCTGTACCACTGATTTTGGGGTAGAGAGCCAGAGAGATCGCCTGAGCGTCATCGATGAGACGAGCTGGGAATCTCGGATTTTTCGTGAGACTCTCTCGGATACCCATACCATTGTCGACTATCGCCACCTGTAAATGCGTATTTTTGTAGAGCATCATGCTGACATAACCATATTGCACACCCGAATGATGAAAAATATTTTGTACAATCTCTGGGAGACTGTACTCGAGGATTTCAAGGAGTTTATTGTCGGTTATGCCCTGGTGTTTGAGAATGGAACAGAGTGAATGTATAAACTCTGTTTGGTCGATATTTTCTTGAGTGACTTTTGTGAGAGGGAAATGGTTTTTCCCTTCAAATTTGTTTTCATTTGGTTTATAGAGTTTGATGGTTTTCAGAAAGCTCTTTGCTGTTTCATTCTGTGGGTATTTCCAGGTTAATTTTATATCGTTACGGAGGTACCAAGAAACCAGAGAACGAAGTAAACACACTCACACTGGACTGATAAAAATAAGCTCTGAAGAATCTATGCAGACTTCTTTTTCATCATATCTCACTTGTTCCAAAAATTCTTGGATATGAGAATAGTTACCATTTTTAAATCCAAAATCAGACGGGAGGGTGATAGTATGAGACATGCTCTAATTATATCCATTCCGCCTTTTTCTCAACGCAGAAATAATTTTTCTCTTCGTGTCTATGCCCTTCTCTCATTTCTTCTCGCTTTACTGCTATTTGACAAATCATCATTTATTATACTATGAATATAATTTCACTATGCCTATACTCCTCGAATCACCACCAGACAGACAAACAGGGGACTCGACACCCCCGAGAAACCGAAAGCGGCGAGGTGGTTCATGAGGTAAGCCACAGAAATACATCTATGTCTGCTCGGAAAATGTATCATCTATTGCTGAGGTTTCGGATATTCTCGAGCGTGCGAGGTCTGATATTCGCACACGGGTGCAATTATTGACCTATACGGATCCAGAGGAGTTTCAGTCTCATGCTCAGAGGACATTGATAACTCGGGTGCATTCAGTCGTTGCTATGTGTATCAGGCTTACCCCAGATACAGTGGATGCGTATTTTGCAGTTATGTGCTCTCTTCTGACACAATTATTACCAAAATTTGATCCAAAAAATGACCCTGTAGATGTACGAATAGCTCTCTGTAGTCTCTATACTTTTGGAAAGACGGACGATACTTTTGCACTTTCTGAGAAAAATCGTGATGCGTGGCATGATTTTCTCGATATTCGTAGTGGTGACGGTGAGTCTGCTTGGGATATACTTGAGAGATTTCAGAAGCCATTGCTTTGGATCGATGACGAGAGTACTCTTTCCTGGATGCGATCCATGCTTGCCCTCAGGCTCGGTGAATAGGATTTGTTTCAGATGTTCCCTTTTTCCGTTTTGATGATATACTTCTCGCAATCCTAAAACTTTCTTCTCATGTTTGATTTTTGAATCCTCGGAATGAATGCGAGGAACCTCCTCTACATAAAGAAATTTAATCACAAGAAATCTATCTCTCTCGCGGATAGTAAGATAAAGACGAAGACCTATTTGTCGGCCCGAGGTGTGCCATTTGCTGAGACATTTGCCGTCATACAGTCAAAGGCGGAACTCCAGGATTGGGATTTGAATCTCCTCCCGAAGCATTTTGTGGTGAAGCCAAACGAGGGGAGTAAGGGGAATGGTATCCTCGTATTGGAGCGCAGAGGTGATATATTTTGTTCGCAGGATCGTGAGTATTCTGAGGCAGAGCTGAGAGCACATATGATCGATATCATCGATGGAGCCTACTCGATATCAGGCGGATATGATGTCGTCCTCATCGAGGAACAGCTCTTGCCGGATGAAGGATTTCGACACTTCTGTCAGTATGGCCTCGCGGATATCCGAGTTATAGTCTTTAACCTCGTACCAGTCGCAGCGATGGTGCGTGTACCGACGGTTCTCTCTGGAGGCAAGGCCAATCTCGCGCAGGGTGGGGCGGGATTTGGGATTGATGTGACGACGGGGGAAGTACATTCGTTTTTTCAGCACAAGATCCTGCATCACGATATATTTCCTGAGAAGTACCGATTTCTCCGTGGGAAAAAAATAGGCTACTGGAATGATATTCTCCTCTATTCGTCACAGATTCAGATATTTGCCAATCTCGGCTACCTCGCACTCGACTGGGTCATCACGCCGACGGGTCCGAAGCTCCTCGAGATCAATGCTCGTGCTGGTCTCGAAGTACAAAATGTGAACGGCATTGCGCTGCGTTCCAGACTTCGAAAAGTCGAAAACATCCGTATCACTGATCCTGTGAAGGGCGTGGAGATAGCGCGTTCGCTGTTTCATGAGCAGCCACTTTTTCAAATCCAAGAAGACAAAATCCTCTACCAAAAACAAAAATGATGTGTCCGTACCGAGATGATGCGCCATGTAAATATCGATATCATCGTCGACCTCGATACGCCCTTCACGCGCGGAAGTAGTGACTATCTCGCGGAATCTGGCCCATTTTCTGTTGTTACTTATGATGGTGCTGAGATGACCTTGCCGACGATTGCCATCGATGACACGCTCCCTCCACAGACGCTCGTCCTCTCAGGGCAGGATATCCCTGATCACTTCGTGAAGCCTTCTGTTTCACCCCAGTACGATGTCGTCTATCGCTACACCAAATCCAAGTGGCCCCAGTCTATCATCGATATCGATGAGACGCTCTACAAGATGGCAAAAAAAGTGAATCTTTCCTACTTTCTGAAGCCTATTAACTATTACCAAGAACTCGATTCGTTTATCTCCTCTCAGGGACTCTACAATCCTGTGTTTCAGTATGATTTTCCTGATCGTGCTGCCTTTGAAAAATTCATCCAGGATGCTGCCTCTCTCCGAGATGTCATAGCGTCTGTTGGCTCAGGATATGCTGCTGTATCACAATTGTTTTATGAAAAACTGGCTGAGCTAGAATACAAATCAGAGCTCCTGCGTGGCTATGCTCGTGAAAATCCTGTCGCTATTCGTGATGCCAATATTGCGCTCTTTGGTGATCTGAATGATTCACTTTTTGCCCTCGCAAAGGATAAGCTCACGACTATGAGTGATGTCCAAAAAGCTCAGAAAAAAGTCCGTGGAAAACTCCTCACTCCCGAGGAGGTATTGCAGGCGGTGAGCACTTATTGCCAGGAACACAATCTCTCGGATATACCCGTGGCTATTCGTGACAGAAATTTCTCTCGCATATCCATCACCTATGGTAAAAATATCCGCATCAATATCTCCAAAAATGCTCGCATCTATGCTCAGGAGCTCCCGGCTATCCTCGCTCATGAGGTAGGGGTTCATCTCCAGCGACATCTCTCTGGTCAGTCCCTCGGGCTCAAAATATTCCAATACGGGACAGGATTCTACATACAGGATGAAGAGGGGTTAGCCATCTATGAATCCCTCAAACACCTCCCGGAGGAATATGAGAAAAATGCGATGTACATCAAATACTATCTCTCCTACATGGCAAAGACGATGAATTTCTCAGATCTCGCCCGACTCATCCAGTCACTGTATCCTGAGAAGGCGCAGGAGCAGATTTTTTCTGATACTTGTCGTGTCAAGCGAGGTATCAAGCACACGCAGAGAACTGGCATTTTCTGATATATGAAGGACTCTATTTACTTGCCAGGATATCTCAATATGAAACAATGGATTGAGTCGGGAGGCGATCCGTATATGCTCTTTCAGGCAAAGATAAAAATTACGGATATACCTCTTATGAAATCATTCTTTACCTAGGTCCCTCGACCTGTTCGTGTTTACACATTTTTAACCTTTTACGCCTTCTCCCTATGAAAAAACTCTTCACCATTTTTTCTTTTTTCTTTTTTCTTTTTTCTTTTTTAGTAACTTTTGCCCAGACACCCTCTGAAGTGCGGACATACAATGCGGCTGATTGTACATTTCCATTTGTCCTCAGAGGTGATGCTGATGTGCGTAATGAGACGACGCGTGACTACATCGTGTCGCCAGAGGATAGCGCGCTCGATATAGAGAAAAAAGTCACCTACACCCTCCAACAATGAACCAAAACGATAGAGACAGTGGTCCGAGATAAGTATTCGATTTATTTTGAAGAGATGGGTGATTTTACTCTCACCGCTCGTGTCCAGTACGGTGAATCGTGTGATGTCGTCTTAACCAAAAAAATCAGAGTCTTCCCGTTTGCTATTGCCTACATAGGAGATACAGAGACGATGAAAATACCGGTCTCTGATGATTCGGGTCCGAGTTCTTTTGTCTCTGATGCTCTTCGAGAGAGGGATATCCTCTTCTCTGGTCTCACCCCGCCCCCATCTCAGGGCTCCATCTCGTTTCAGGAGTTCGACGACTTTATCACCAAAAATATCGGGATGATAGAGGATAGTGATGTAGTGATTATCAATTCTGTGAATTTTCTCTCACTCTTTGACTCTCTCGGTAAAATCGTCAAAAATTCTGACCTCAAATCACTCTCATCAAAGCGTATATTTGTTGTCTCAGATATCAATGAATCATTTCTCGCGAAAATACTCGGGCAGTCTATCGGACGCCTCGGTATCACCGAAGTATCACTCGTGGAGCCCTCATGACTCTTCGAGCTCCTCCTCCAGATAACGCCAGAAAATCTCTCTTTCTGAAAATCCGTCTCCTATTCAACCGAGACATTTTCCTATTCTCTCTCACGATTCCTCGAATACCTCCTCTATTTCTGATTTTGATACAGCTTTCTCGGATTCCTCCTGAAGGTCGCAATAGTTCTGCTTGTTCTCAACTTCCTCAAACAGGCCGTCGGAGTGCATATATTTGCTATCTATAATCCTCTCTTTCTCGCGTTGTGTTTTGCGGTATTTGGTATCGGGCTGACCTCTATATTTCTCTTTATAGCATTTCTCTCGACGCGCGTCATAAATCTCCTCTCTTCCTATATTCCTCTTCTCTATAATACTCGTCGCTCACTCCTCATCACGCTCTATATCCTCCTGTCGCTTATCTTCCTCGGTCTCGATATCATCCTCGGCTGGCAGCTCGTGGACTATGTGGTTTTCTCAAATATCTTTACGATTTTCCCATTCCTCTTCCTCATCATGGTCGCAGACAAGATATTTCACGAGGATATCAATATCTGGAGTCGGGCAGGTATCATCTCATTTGTTCAATTTATCATCATCTCACTCGTCACCTATCTCCTCCTCTCATCGACAACACTCCAGCAATTCCTCATTTCCTACCCGGATTCACTCTTTGTTATTCTCATTTTCAATTTTATCATTGGTCGCTATACGGGGCTCC
Organism: Candidatus Altimarinota bacterium; assembly: GCA_041308705.1. Taxonomy (GTDB): domain Bacteria; phylum Patescibacteriota; class Gracilibacteria; order BD1-5; family JAGOOR01; genus JAGOOR01. The sequence continues at coordinate 891 of JBFZBA010000057.1, read as the reverse complement.
AACTCTTCGAATATATCCGATTTACTCCGCTTATTAAGAAGCTCCAGGAAGAGGAATAAAATGTATCTAGGGGAGTTAACTCCCCCTTAACCCCGCCATCGGTGGGTTTGTGGGGGTTGGGGGGTGTTGAGTCAAATGCCCACTCGAATGAGGGTCGAAAAAAAGAATTTCCAGCGAGAACTGAATCAAATCCGCGATAAATATTTGACTATTTTACTTATAATATAATATTATGAATATTATTTTTAGTATAAATATTAAAGAAAAACCATCATTTAGTGCCAGAGTTGAATCACTTCATGAAGAACATCCATTTCGGCAGATTTTTGAGAAGACAAGAAGGAATTTTGCCCACTTAGGTATTGATCCGCAAGCCGTAGATAGACTCTACATAGATAGTGTGTATATTCCTTACAGATGAGAAAAGTTTGATGCACAACTTACCACATCGATAGTACCAACCCCCAAAAAACCTCTATGAATGGATGTCGATTTTGAACATGCAGGACTAGGTAAAAGGGTCAAAGTTAATATTTCGATATTACCGGATGGCTTTTGAGTTGATTTTTCAGATACAGGCTCTTTTTCCGGAACTCTTGCTTGGTATAAAAACGGAGCTCCAAGATTATCACAATGCAAATCTAGCTCAGGAGATGATACTAATATGCTAGTAGAATTATCAGATATTATAGACTGATTAGAACCTCATTTCATGGCTGCAGGAAAAATACCGAGAGACTAGTATTTTGTTTTACATATTGTAATTTGTATGCACGAATTCTAATCTGAAACGCAACTAGTATGAGTGAAACATATCAAAAGGCGTACGATAGCCAAGTCTCTTTCTGGGTCGCATGTTAATCTGTTTCGCTACTTTCTCAAGTTCTTGCT
>JBFZBA010000056.1:0-3773 GCA_041308705.1 Candidatus Altimarinota bacterium | reverse complement strand
CAGTATACCCAAGAAATAGTAGAAGATTTTTCCAGAGAATATTTAGAGCATTTTCGTACATGACAAACTTCTAACCTGATTGTCTGGGTACAGTGACAGTTTGAAAAATTACAATTGCCTATTAAGAGGGAACTGACTCAAAAGACAGTACGAAATCTCATAGACACTGCCCAAACAGATGTAGAAAAAGCTCTCACTACTGATCCTGCTCTTGGCGATACAGGAGGCGCCCAAACAATTATCTGACATTATCCAGGTTTTGAAGCAATTACTATTCAGCGGTTGGCTCATTTCTTGTATAATCGAAAAATTGTTGAACTCCCTCGAGCATTGACAGAGGTGGTGCATCGTCGCACGGGTATAGATATTCACCCTGGCGCTCAAATAGGTACACATTTTTTTATTGATCATGGAACTGGCGTAGTCATAGGTGAGACAGTGATTATCGGAAATAATGTTGTTCTCTATCATGGAGTGACTCTTGGGAATCGTAATGAGCCAGCAATCAAACAATCAGGCAAGAAGAGACACCCAACACTCGAAGATGGCGTGACAGTTTTTGCAAATGTAATCGTACTTTGATGAAATACAGTTGTAGGTAGTGGGGCAAAAATTAGTACTGGAGCAATTGTGACTCGTAGTGTTTCTCCAGGATTAACAGTACAATCTTGAACAACTTTTTAGGTGTAGATTATCTCGTGAGATATTCCTTCCTCTCCTCTGCATCCATTTTTTCTATTGCATATCGCAGCATTGTTCGCGGCATTTCCGTCGCATATTGATCGAGAAATCATCGTAGCTCCTCCATGGAACATCGTTTACCTACTTCTCGTAGCATCCAGCCTACTGCTTTATGTATCAAATCATGCTCTAGGGAAATGCGGAAAAACTTCGTCTCACTGCGTCATTTTACTTCTTTGTCTCGGTCATTTACTTGCGAGTAAACTCCCTTCAACTCAGAAGCTCATTCCTTGTTATACTCGTTTTTGCACATTTCCCGATTTTTTCAGTATTCCTCTAAAATCCTCTCGGCAATGTAGATCGTGAGCCTCGCATTTCACAGCTTGATCTGGTAAAAAGACGCGAACACGATGATACGATTCACCCAGAGATTTTTGCTCTGGATAAAATCCTCTACGAAGACCAACTGTTCGTCATAATTGAGATATTTCTCCATATATGCCCCGACTATATCAGGGGCTGATGTATCCACGAGATCCCAATTGTTCACACCAGGGCGTGCAGTGAGATAGCGCTCTACGATCTCAGGAAGCAGAGATGTATCGCGAGCGTGATGAACGAGTGACAATACTCCCGCGAGGCGTATCTCATGATGTTTATCCGAGAGGAGTGTATCGATATCATCGAGTGTGAGTTTGGGGGCATATTTCTTCACCAGTGTACGCGTCTGTGGCACAGTCAGTCCGAGAAATATATCTCCTTCACCGTATTCTCATTTCCCAGTTTTGAAAAATCTCTGAGAAATAATCGCCCGTGCTGGGTTCGCGAGTGAATGTATTTCAGAAATGAAGGACGATAATGTTTTTAGCTGACTCATTCCTCAGGCTTTGTTAATGTAGAAAGAGCATTCCCAAGAGCCGTCCCAAGAGCTTCTTGTATCTTTTTTCTGTCTTCTTCTGATATTTTTGGCAGTCTCCAATTTCGGAGTTCAGAATGTTTTTCTCAAAAACGATTGATGATATAATCACTCTGTCACTTGATAGCACTATAAAAATCAAAAAGAGTATCTATATGTCTCCATGATCATCTCTGCTCTAGGATGGATTGGGCAACATGGTAGCAGAGCTCGAGATTGCGGATAACTCCTGCATAGACCTCTCCACCCAGGGGAGCATCAAGTGTACCAAAGAAGCTCATATCTCCGGCATTTATGATTCAAAATCTTGCCATGCTCGTGTCTCCTGATTCGAGTATGTCTACAACTCTTCCTCAGGCGACAATCCCATACCTTTTTGTAAGTCCCCGACTTGGAACTTCGATTTCTAGGACTGTTTGAGGATTTTCTGGAGGCATATTCGCAGAGTTAGTAATTATTTTACCCCTTATACTGCTTTAATTCCTCCCGTGCCTTCTCGATTTGTCGGAGTGTTACTTCTTTTTTCTCTTGGGTGAGGCGGATGACATTTTCAGGAGCTTTATTGACGAAAGTAGGATCCAGGAGTTTGACCTCGAGGATACGGACGTAGTCTTCTTTTTCTGCGATGAGTTTCTCGAGGCGTTCGATATCGTCATCATGACCGCACGCACTCGTATCAACGAAAACCTCCACTTCTCCTGCCATACCGTAGGTGTATTTCTCACGAGAGAGATCTTCTTTGGTGAGGGTAAAAGTGACGGCTGATTTGCCGAGACCAGCTATGAGTGCGATATTTTTCTCGAGAACAGCTCTATCACGAGGATTGGCATAGATGACGACATCCACAGCATCTCCTGGCTTTATCTTTCTCTCACCACGAATAGTTCGAATAGTTTTGACGACTTCAAAGACAGACTTGATTAGCTCCTCACTTTCTTCATCGAGATCGTAAGGGCACTCGGGCCACTCGGAGGTCATAATTGCTCATGAAATTCAAAATTCAAAATTCAAAATTCAAAATGATGGATCTTTCTTTTCATTTTGCACTTTGCCTTTTGCACTTTGCCTTTTACTTCACATGATTATTCAAAAAATCGCTTCTGTCACAAAGGGGATATAGGGATGCCAGAGCTTCAGTATCGTCAGGAGAGCGTAGGACATGACTTCTTTGCCGTATTTTGATTCGTCTTTTGAGAGCTTGAAGCACTCTATGGCGTAATCTGCGAATTCATCACGAGTAAATGCGTAGAGTTTTTCACCGCCCATACCAAAATCATACTCCTCCATGCCGCGAGTCACCTCCATAACAGTTCTCTTGAGTCTCGTGAGAATCCATCGTTCATAGTCCATCAGCTTGCTCCAGTTTTTTGTGAGCGTTTTCTCGAGGACGGTGATATCTGTCTCCATATCCTGACCATCAGCGACATTCATCCAGACGAATCGTGCAACATTCCAGAGCTTATTGAGAAATGTTTGATTATTTTTGACGATATCGAGACTGAACCTGAGATCGTTTCCTGGAGTATTTCCCACGACGAGTGAGAGACGGAGCGCGTCAGCTGAGTATTGATTGATGACCTCGATAGGGTCGATACCATTTCAGAGTGATTTAGAAAATTTCCGACCCTGTTCGTCTCTGACGAGACCATGGAGGTAGACGGTTTTAAATGGTGTCTGACCAGTGATTCCATAACCGAAGAGGAGCATTCTCACGACCCAGAAGAGGAGGATATCGTGTCCAGTTTCGAGAACTTGAGCGGGATAGAATTGTTTGAAGAGTTTGCTTTCTTTTTCAAAGCTCCAATCGAGAACTGAAAAAGGCCAGAGAGCCGATGAAAACCAAGTATCGAGCACATCTTCATCACGGACGACATTATCCTTTCCGTGCTTTTTGTAGAGTGTAGCTGGATCCTGAGTGACGCCGAGGAGGTCGCCAGTTGTTTTATCATAATACGCGGGTATCTGATGTCCCCACCAGAGCTGACGACTGATACACCACTCGTGGAGATTGCCCATGATGCCCTCAAATATGTCACCATATCGCGATGGAACGATTTCAAATTCTTTGTTTGCCCAGCCTGCCATGACTTTTTCTGAGAGTTTTTTGCTGTCGACGAACCACTGTGTTGAGACAATAGTCTGCACGCGGACACCGCCTCGCTCCGAATAGCCGACC